>JALYGL010000118.1 GCA_030777125.1 Actinomycetota bacterium | reverse complement strand
TCGCTCGCCACACGCAGGTGGGCACCAGCCGCGACACGGACGCACCCTACGCCTGGGACGATCTGGCCATGGTCTCGCGTCGCCGCCCGATCGCCGTCGCCGCCCTGGTCGTCATGGCCGCCTGCTCCACGGGTGGGAACGGCGACGAACGGGCGGCCCGATTCGCCAGGTCCTCGACGACGGTCCCGGCCACCGTCGCCACCACGACCACCACCACGCTGCCGGTGGCCACGTCACCCGCGTGCCCGACCATCCCTCCGCGGGCCCAACCCGATCCGGCCCGCCCCCGCTACACCGTCCGGGCCGACGTCCGCCCGGCCTCGGGGGTGGTGGAGGGCGAGGTGCGGGTCCGGTTCGCCCCGGACCTCGACACCGACCGGCTGGTGTTCCGGCTGTGGCCGAACGGACCCCGGGCGTCGGTGGGCGGCACCAGGCTGGAGACCGGGCCGGTGACGGCGGGCGGCCGGGAGCTGGCCACCACCTCGCCCGACGTGACGACGCTGGTCGTGGATCCCGGCGGCCCCCTACGGGCGGGCACGGCCCTGGAGGTGGCGGTGCCGTGGCGGTTGGAGGTTCCCGGACCGGTGCAGGACCGCATCTCCCGGGACGGCGACGCCATGCGCCTCGGGTCGTTCTTCCCCATCCTGGCGTGGGAACCGGGGGTCGGCTGGGCGACCGATCCGGCCGTCTCGACGTTCGCCGAGGCGTCCACCGCCCAGACCGCCGACTTCGACCTCACGGTCACCGTGCCCGATGGCTACTCGGTGCTGGCCAGCGGCGTGGCCGACCGGCCCGGCCACTGGACGGCGACGGCCATGCGCGACGTGGCCCTGTCCGTGGGGCGCTTCCGGACGGTCACGGCCACGGCCCGGGCCCCCGAGCCGGTGGCGGTCACGGTCGGGGTGCACGCGGGCGTCGCCGAGTCGGCCCAGCTCTACGTGGACCAGGTGGTGGCGTCGCTCGAGGACTTCGGCCGCCGGTTCGGGCCCTACCCCTGGCCGGCGTTCACCCTGGCCATCACCCCGGCGTTGGCGGGCGGCATCGAGTACCCCGGCCACGTGATGCAGGGGCCGGGCACGTCGGGCAGCACGACCATCCACGAGGTCGCCCACCAGTGGTTCTACGGCCTGGTGGGCAACAACCAGGGTCGCGACCCGTGGCTCGACGAGGGCCTGGCCACGTGGGGCGAGGTTCGGTTCGAGGGTGAGCTGGAGGTGCTCCGGGCCTGGCCCATTCCTCCCGCCGCCCGGAACCGCGTGGCCGAGCCGATGACGTACTGGGCCGCCAACCGGTCCGCCTACTACGACGGCGTCTACGTGCAGGGCGCCAAGGCGGTGGCCGCCCTGGGCGACGCCGACCTGGTCGACTGTGCCCTGCGGGTCTACGTGGCCGTCAACGCCCACCGCATCGCCAGGTCGGCCGACCTGGTCCGGGCCGCCCGCGCCGTCTTCCCCGGCGCGGCCGAGACGCTGGCCGGGTTCGGCGTGCGGCCCTAGCCGCCACCCCGCTGGTCGCGCAGGAAGCGCTCCAGCTCGGCGGCCAGGGCGTCGCCGGAGGGGATCTCCATGTCGGCCAGGTCGCCCTCGTCGACGGACGCCTCCAGCCGGCTCACGTAGGCGGAGACGTCGTCGTCGGCCGCCACCACCTCGCTGACCTGGCGCTCGTAGTCCTCGGCCGCCGACTGCAGGTCGTCGGTGGTGACCGACGTGGACAGCAGCCGAGCGGTGCGCCGGACGAGGGCCAGGGAGGCCTTGGGCGACGGGGTGGCGGCCACGTAGTGGGGCACGGCCGCCCAGAGGGACGCCGACGGCAGGCCGGCCTGGCGGAAGGCGTCGTGGAGCACGCCCACGATGCCGGTCGGGCCCTCGTAGGTGGAGTGGGCCAGGTCGAGGCGCTCGACCAGGCCGGCGTCCGCGGCCGTGCCCGTGACCCGAACCGGCCGGGTGTGGGGGACGTCGGCCAGCAGCGCCCCGAGGATGACGACCAGCTCGATGTTCAGCCGTCCGGCCAGGCCGACCACCTCCGACGCGAAGGTCCGCCACCGCAGCTGGGGCTCGGTGCCAAGCAGGACGACGACGTCGCGCGACGTCCCCGGCAGCTCGGCAGCCGAGAGCTCGTTGCTGGGCCAGTCGATCTGGCGGGTGACCCCGTCGACCAGCCGGACGTGGGGGCGGGTGGACGAGAAGTCGTAGAACTCCTCGGGGTCGATGTCGCCGAAGGGCCGGGCCGACCACCGGTCGCGCAGGTAGCGGGCCGCCGACGAGGCGGCGTCGGCGGCGTCGTTCCAACCCTCGAAGGCGGCAACCAGGACGGGCCGCCGCAGCGCGGGGACGTTCTCCAGACGGACGTGTTCCACCCGGCCAGGCTATCGGTGGTTCAGATCGTCCAGACCCTCAGGCGGCGGGCGGCTCGGAGTGGATCACTCGGGGTGGAACCGCTCGCCCGTGGGGTGCGTCCAGGTGCCGTCGGGGATGCCCAGCCGGCGGGCGGCCCGCTCCACCGGCACCCCGACGGGGTACCCGCAGGCGTCGAGCCGCCGCCCCGTTCGTCGCTGGACACCATGGCGTCGGCGTCGTCGGCATCACCGCGGATGCCGAGCTCGCTCAGATGGTGAAGCCGATCAAGCGATATGTGGAGCTATCTGGCCGCATTCGAAGCATCGGCCGAGTGGGCGCGCCGCGATTGCCGAGCCGGCGACGACCAGAGCCGAACAGACCCTGGCGTCGTACCCTGGGCCGGTGGCCTCGCTGGACCGGTTCTCACCCGTGGCCCGGGCCTGGTTCGAGGGTGCGTTCGCCGCTCCCACGCCCGCCCAGGAGCGGGGCTGGGCCGCCATCGGCGGGCGCGACCACACCCTGATCCTGGCCCCCACCGGCTCGGGCAAGACCCTGGCCGCCTTCCTGTGGGCGCTCGACCGCCTGGTCACCACACCGCCGGCCGCCGACACCGACCGCGACGGAGGCCGGTGCCGCGTGCTCTACGTCTCCCCGCTCAAGGCCCTGACCTACGACGTTGAGCGGAACCTGCGGGCGCCCCTGGCCGGCATGGCCCTGGAGGCGGAGCGCCGGGGGCTGCCCGTGCCGGCGGTGAAGGTGGCCACCCGCACCGGCGACACGTCCCAGTCCGACCGGCGCGACCTGGTCCGCCACCCGCCCGACATCCTCATCACCACGCCGGAGTCGCTCTACCTGATGCTGACCTCGGGCGCCCGCGAGGTGCTGCGGTCGGTCGAGCACGTGATCGTCGACGAGATCCACTCCGTGGCCGGCACCAAGCGGGGCGCCCACCTGGCCCTGTCCCTGGAGCGGCTGGAGCGGCTGACGCCCCGTCCCCCGCAGCGCATCGGGCTGTCCGCCACGCAGCGGCCGCTGGACGAGATCGCCCGCTTCCTGGGCGGCCGCGCCGGCGGCGCCGACCGGCCGGTCACGGTGGTCGACGCCGGGGTGCGCAAGCCCCTCGAGCTCCAGGTGATCGTGCCCGTGGAGGACATGGCCGAGATGGGCAAGCCCATCGACAACGGCGACGGCGCCCTGCTGTCGGGCCCCGCCGCCGGCGACCCCGAAGCCCGCCACTCCATCTGGCCCTCCATCCACCCCGTCCTGCTGGACCTCATCCGCGCCCATCGTTCCACCCTCGTCTTCGTCAACTCCCGCCGCCTGGCCGAGCGACTGGCCAGCCGCCTGAACGAGCTCGCCGGCGAAAATCTGGTCCGGGCCCATCACGGGTCGGTGGCCCGGGAGCAGCGGTTGGAGATCGAGGACGCCCTGAAGGCCGGGAAGCTGCCGGCCCTCGTGGCCACCAGCAGCCTGGAGCTGGGCATCGACATGGGGGCCATCGACCTGGTGGTGCAGGTGGAGTCGCCCAAGTCCGTCGCCAGCGGCCTCCAGCGAATCGGCCGGGCCGGCCACCAGGTGGGCGAGGCCAGCCGGGGCCGCATCTTCCCCAAGTTCCGGGGCGACCTGGTCGAGGCCGCGGTGGTGGTGTCGCGCATGAAGGCGGGCCTGATCGAGGAGACCCGCATCCCGCGCAATCCCCTCGACGTGCTGGCCCAGCAGATCGTCGCCATGTGCGCGGTCGACGACCTCACCGTCGACCAGGTGGCCCACGTGGTGGCCGGCGCCTACCCGTTCGCCGACTGCTCCCGGCCGATGCTCGAGAACGTGCTCGACATGCTGGCCGGCCGCTACCCGTCGGACGAGTTCGCCGAGCTGCAGCCCCGCATCGTGTGGGACCGGGTCGAGGGCACCCTGAGGGCCCGGGCCGGAGCCCGCATGCTGGCCGTGGTCAGCGGCGGCACCATCCCCGACCGCGGCCTGTACGGGGTGTTCACCCCCGAGGGCACCCGGGTGGGCGAGCTCGACGAGGAGATGGTCTACGAGAGCCGCCCGGGGGAGACGTTCGTCCTGGGCGCGTCCACCTGGCGCATCCAGGACATCACCCGCGACCGGGTCGTGGCCACGCCCGCCCCTGGGGAGCCGGGGAAGATGCCCTTCTGGCACGGCGACGGGGTGGGCCGACCGGCGGAGCTCGGTCGAGCCATCGGCGCCTTCCTGGGCGACGTCGACCGCTGGCCCGACGAGCGCCTGGCCGAAGAGTGCGCTCTCGACCCGCTGGCCGTCCGCAACCTGCGGGCCTACCTGGCCGAGGAGCGGTCGGTCACCGGTGGCGTCGTGCCCACCGACCGCCAGATCGTCGTAGAGCGCTTCCGCGACGAGTTGGGCGACTGGCGCATCTGCGTGCTGTCCCCGCTGGGCGGGCGGGTGCACGCGCCGTGGGCCCTGGCCATCGAGGCCAAGGTGCGCGAGCGGTCGGGTGTCGAGGTCCAGACGCTGTGGAGCGACGAAGGGATCGTGGTCCGTCTGCCAGAGGCCGACGAGTCCCCGCCGGTCGAGTCGATCCTGATCGAGCCCGAGGAGGTCGAGGAGCTGGTCGTCGGCGAGCTGGCCAACTCGGCCCTGTTCGCGGCCCGCTTCCGGGAGAACGCGGCCCGAGCGCTGCTCCTGCCCCGCCGCCGGCCCGGCTCCCGGACGCCGCTGTGGCAGCAGCGCCAGCGGGCGGCCGACCTGTTGGCGGTGGCGTCGAAGCACGGCGAGTTCCCGATCCTGCTGGAGACCTACCGAGAGTGCCTGCGTGACGTGTTCGACCTGCCGGCGGTGGTCGAGCTGATGACCTCCATCCGGTCGCGCGCCGTGCGGGTGGTGTCGGTGGAGACGCCCTCCCCGTCGCCGTTCGCCTCCTCCCTGGCCTTCGCCTACGTGGCCAACTTCCTCTACGACGGCGACGCCCCGCTGGCCGAGCGCCGGGCCCAGGCCCTCACCCTCGACCGCCAGATGCTGGCCGAGCTGCTCGGAGCCGAGGAGCTGCGGGAGCTGATCCACCCCGATGCGCTCGACGCCCTCGAGGCCGACCTCCAGGCCCTGGACGAGCGCCGGTGGGCCGGCAACGCCGACGCCGCGTCCGACCTGCTGCGGCGGTTGGGCGACCTGAGCCGTGAGGAGCTGCGGGCCCGGTGCACAAGCGACTTCGTCGCCGAACTGCTCGCCGACCGGCGGGCGGTCGAGGTGCGCGTGGGCGGCGACGCCCGTCTCATCGCCGCGGAGGACGCCGGCCGCTACCGCGACGCCCTCGGCGTGCAGCCGCCCCCCGGCCTGCCCGACGCCTTCCTGGAGCCGGTCGACGACCCCCTCGGCACCGTGCTGGGCCGCTGGGCCCGCACCCACGGACCGTTCCTCACCGCCGAGCCGGCGGCTCGGTTCGGCCTGCCCGAGGCCGTGGTCGACGCCCTCCTGTCCGCCCGCGCTGACGCCGGCCTGCTGCTGCGGGGTGAGTTCCGGCCAGGGGGTGGCTCGCGCGAGTGGTGTGACCCTGACGTCCTGCGCTCGCTCCGGCAGCGGTCGCTGGCTGTGCTCCGCAAGGCGGTGGAGCCGGTCGAGGCCCAGGCCCTGGCCCGGTTCCTGCCCCTCTGGCAGGGGGTGGGGTCGGATGCGAGGGGGCTCAGCCGCCTGTACGAGGTGGTGGGCCAGCTCCAGGGGGTGGCCATCCCGGCCTCGGTGCTCGAGCGCGACGTGCTGTCGGCCCGGGTGGCCGACTACTCCCCCCACCTGCTCGACGAACTGGCCGCGGCCGGCGAGGTGGTGTGGGTCGGCGCCGGGCCACTGGGCCGCGACGACGGCAAGGTGCTGCTCTACCACCGGGCCAAGGCCGGCCTCCTGCGGGTGCCGCCGGCGGGTGACCGCCCTGCGGGCGAGGAGCACGAGCGGCTGCGGGAGGTCCTGGCCCGCCGGGGGGCGTGTTTCTTCCGCGAGCTGGCCGGGAGGAGCGACCGGGAGTCGCTCGACGCTCTCTGGGACCTGGTGTGGGCGGGCGAGGTCACCAACGACTCGTTGGCCGCCCTGCGGGCGTTCTCGTCGTCGCCGGCTCGGGCGAGGCGCCAGAAGCGGGCCCGGCCCGGCTCGCTCACCGTGCTCGGCCCGCCCCGGGCCCAGGGCCGGTGGTCGCTGGTCGAGGCCGACCTTCCCGTCACCGACGCCACGCCGACGCAGCGGGCCCATGCCCTGGCCGCCGCTCTCCTCGACCGCCACGGCGTGCTGACACGCGAGGCGGTGCGGGGCGAGGGCCACGCCGGCGGGTTCGCGGCCGTGTACCCGGTGCTGCGGGCCATGGAGGAGTCGGGCCGGGCCCGGCGTGGGTACTTCGTGGCCGGCCTGGGCGGCGCCCAGTTCGCCCTCCCCGGCGCGGTGGACCGCTTGCGGACCACCCCCCAGCCATCCGGCGAGACGCTCGTGCTGGCCGCCACCGACCCGGCCAACGCCTACGGCCTCTCCCTCCCCTGGCCGGTCACCGGGCCCGCCGGCCCGGGCGGCGCACCCGCTCAGGAGGCAAGGTCCCGCCCGCGGCGGGTCGCCGGGGCGTACGTGGTGCTGGTGGACGGGATGGCGTCGCTCTACGTCGAGCGCGGCGCCAAGGGCCTGGTCGGCCTGCGTGCCTTCGACGGCACGTGGGAGGAGGACGCCGTCGCCGCCCTCAGCCAGCTGGTCGTCGGTGGGCGCCTCCGCCGTCTGGCCGTGGAGCGCTACGACGAGTCGCTGGAGCCGGTCCTGCGGGCCGCCGGCTTCGTCCCCTCACCCCGCGGCCTCGTCCGCTATGCCTGACCGAGAGCCAACCGGTCTGTTCCCGCCGGCGGGGCAGGGGGCTCCCGCCGGCAGCGGCGGGCGAGTTCCGAAGGAACCGGGTGCCCGCCGCCATGACGGTGCCTGAGGGCGACGTCCTCTTCCGGACGGCGGCCACCCTCCGGCGCTGGCTGGCGGGGCGGGAGGTCACCCACGCCACCACGCGCGTCCCGGACCTGGCCGTCGAGCGCCTGGTCGGGCGCACGATCGAGACGGTGGAGGCGTTCGGGAAGCACCTGCTCATCCGGTTCGACTCCGGCCACGTCGTGCACACCCACCTGCGCATGAGCGGGTCGTGGCACGTGTACTCCACCGGCGAGGCGTGGCGGCGGCCGGAGCGCCAGGCCCGCCTGGTCCTGACGTGCGGCGACCGCGTCGCCGTGTGTTACAACGCGCCGGTCGTCGAGCTCCTGGCCCCCCGCGCCGAGCACGCCCACCCGGCCCTGGCCAACCTCGGCCCCGACGTGCTGGCCGAGCCCCTCGACGTCGACGGCATCCGCCGCCGGGCCCGGGCCCAGCCGCCGGAGCGGGCCCTGGGCGAGCTGCTCCTCGACCAGCGGGTGGTGGCGGGGATCGGCAACATCTGGCGGTGCGAGGCCCTGTGGGCCGAACACCTCTCGCCGTGGACCTCGGTGGGCGAGCTGGACGACGACCGGCTCGACGCCCTCGTGGGCACCGCCGGCCGCCTCATGCGCGCCAACCTGGGCCCGAGCGGCCCTCTGAGCGGGCGGGACGGCCCGGTGGGCCGGCCGGAGCGGCACCGGGTGTACGGCCGGGCCGGCCGACCGTGCCCCCGCTGCAGCACCCCGATCCAGGCCCGGGCTCAGGGGCAGCACGCCCGCACCGCCTACTGGTGCCCCGCCTGCCAGACGGCTTGATCCCGCGACGCCGGCTCTTCGCCGACCTGTCCCCGCTGCGGGAATCGCGGGACTACCGCCTGCTCTTCGCCGGGGGCGGCGTGTCGTACCTGGGCCGCCAGCTCACCGTGGTCGCCATCCCGTTCCAGGTGTACCTGCTGACCGGCTCGTCGCTGGCCGTCGGCCTGACCGGTCTGGCCGCGGTCGGGCCGCTGATCGTCCTGTCGCTCGTCGGCGGCGCCATCGCCGACGCCGTGGACAGGCGCCGCCTGCTGCTCGTGGTCCAGGTCCTGCTGGCCGCCACCAGCGTGGGCCTGGCCCTCAACGCCTCCGCGGCCGAGCCCGCCCTGTGGCCCATCTACGTCCTGAGCGCCCTGGCCGCCGGGCTCACCGGCATCGACCTCCCCACTCGCAACGCCATGATCCCCAACCTGGTCAGCCGGGAGAGGTTCCCGGCCGCCGCCGCCCTGGGCCAGATCCTGTTCCAGGTCGGCCAGGTGGCAGGCCCGGCGCTGGCTGGGGTCCTCATCAGCCGGGTCGACCTGGCCGCGGCGTACTGGGTGGACGCAGCCAGCTTCGCCGCCGCCTTCGTCTTCATCGCCGCCATCCGCCCCCAGCCGCCGCACGAGGGCGGGACCAGGGCCGGGCTGGCGTCCATCGGCGAGGGCCTCCGGTACCTCCGGGGCCGGCGGCTGCTGGTCAGCACGTTCCTCGTCGACATCAACGCCATGGTGTTCGGCATGCCCCGGGCCCTGTTCCCGGCCCTGGGCACGGGCCTCTACGGCGGCGGGGCGGCCACGGTCGGGCTCCTCTACGCCGCCCCGGGCGCGGGCGCGCTCGTCGGCGCCCTCCTGACCGGCTGGGTGGGACGGGTCCGCCGCCAGGGGCGGGCCGTGATCGTGGCCGTCCTCGTGTGGGGGGCCGCCATCGCCGCCTTCGGACTGGTCCCGTGGCTCCCTCTCGGCCTCCTCCTGCTGGCCGCGGCCGGGGCCGCCGACGTGGTCTCGGCCGTCTTCCGGAACACCATCCTCCAGCTGTCGGTGCCCGACCAGCTGAGGGGCCGGCTGTCGTCCGTCCACATCGCCGTGGTCACCGGGGGGCCGGCGGTGGGTGACGCCGAGGCCGGCGCGGTGGCGGCGGCGACGTCGCCGCAGGTCTCGGTGGTCTCCGGTGGGCTGGCGTGCATGCTGGGGGTGGCCGTCCTCCATCGATTCCTCCCGGAGTTGGACCGATACGATGCCTCCCCCGGGGCACAGCAGGATGCGGAAAGGGGTCGGGATGGCTGACGGAGCTCTGGTGCGCACGGTCGCCGACCTGATGACCCGCGACGTGCTCACCTCGACCGGGTCGGACACCGTGTCGAAGGCCTCGTCGCGCATGCTGGAGCGAGGCGTGGGATCGGTGGTCGTCGTCGCCGGCGAGCGGGCCGTCGGCATCCTCACCGAGCGCGACCTGGTGCGGGCCGCGGCCGTGGGCGCCGACCTGTCGACCGCCCTGGTGGCCGACTGGATGACCACCGACCCCGATGTCGTCCGCCCCGACGAGGAGGTCGCCGCTGCCTTCCTCAGCCTGCGCGACCACGGCTACCGCCACTTCCCGGTGGTCGACGGGGAGCGGCTGGTGGGCGTGGTGTCGATGCGCGACATGCTCAAGCTGGGGCCCGTGCTCAAGGTGGAGGACCCGGCCCAGCCCGAGGCCAAGCGCGGGCTCGAGGGCGTGGTCGTGGCCGAGACGCAGGTCGGCGACGTCCGGGGCCAGGAGGGCTTCTACCACTACCGGCAGTACAACGCCGTGGAGCTGGCCGAGAAGCGCACGTTGGAGGATGTGTGGCACCTCCTCTACGAGGGCCATCTCCCGGACCAGGCCGAACGGCGGGCGTTCGCCGACGAGATCCGACCGCTGCGGGAGATCCCACCGGCGGTCCAGGAGCTGCTCCCGGCGGTGGCCAACGCCGGCGACCACTTCGTGCCGCTCGACGCCCTCCGCAGCGCCTACTCCCTGCTGGCCTACGCCCTCGACTTCCGGTCCTGGCTCGACATCGACAAGGCCACCCTGCGGGCCAACGCCATGCGGACCAGCGCCGTCATCCCGACCCTGATCATGGCCCTGTACCGCCTGAACCGGGGCCTCGACCCGATCACCCCTCACCCCGACCTGCCCTACGCGGCCAACTACCTCTACATGCTCACCGGCGAGGTGCCCGACCCCGACCACGCCCGGGCCATCGAGCAGTACCTGATCTCCACCACCGACCACGGGTTCAACTCGTCCACGTTCACGGCCCGGGTGATCACGTCGACCGGGGCCGACCTGGGCTCGGCCGTGGTCGGGGCCATCGGCGCCCTGTCCGGCCCCCTGCACGGCGGCGCCCCCAGCCGGGCCCTCGACATGCTCGACGCCATCCAGACGCCCGACCGGGCCGAGGCGTGGATCCGGGCGTCGGTCCAGAAGGGCGAGCGGATCATGGGGTTCGGCCACCGCATCTACAAGACCGACGACCCCCGCTCGGTCATGCTGCGGGGCGTGGCCGAGCGACTGGGCGGCGACAAGGTGGAGTTCGCCAAGCAGGTCGAGCGCACGGTGGTCGAGGTGCTGGCCGAGCTCAAGCCCGGCCGGCAGCTCTACGCCAACGTCGAGTTCTACGCCGGCGTGGTCATGGACAAGGTCGGCATCCCCCGGGAGCTGTTCACCCCGACGTTCACGTCCAGCCGGGTCATCGGCTGGACGGCCCACGTGCTCGAACAGGCGGCCGACAACCGGCTCATCCGCCCCAGCGCCAACTACCACGGCCCGCCCCCGCCCGAGCCCGTCCCCGACCCCTGACCCGCCGGTGGTCATCGAAGAGGCCACCGAGGTCACGCCGGAGCTGGTGGCCGCGTTCGCCCGCCTGACGCCGCAGCTGTCACGGTCGTCCTCGGCCCCCGGAGCGGAGGAGCTGGGCGAGATCGTGCGCTCGCCCGCCACCGTGCTGCTGGTGGCCCGTCACGGCGACCCGCCGCAGATCGTGGGGACGCTCACCCTGGTCGTGTTCCGGATCCCCACCGGGCTCCGGGCGTGGGTGGAGGACGTGGTCGTGGACGACTCGGTGCGGGGCCAGGGCGTGGGCGGCGCTCTCACGCGGGAAGCGGTGCGACGGGCAGAGGCGGCCGGGGCCCGCACCGTCGACCTGACCTCCCGGCCCGACCGCGAGGCGGCCAACCGCCTCTACCGGAGGCTGGGATTCGAGCTCCGGGAGACGAACGTCTACCGCTACTCGGCCGGCGAGTAGGGTGACGCGGGCTTGCGTCGTGCCACCGCCACCGGGCTCTTCGTCGTGATCCTCCTGCTCCTGGCCGGCGGGATCGTGGCCGCGCTGACGGTCGACGGCGACGACGACGACGAGGGTGTCACCGAGATGGCCGACGCCCAGGCGACCACGACGACCACCGCCGCGGCCCCGACCACCGCCGCCCCCCCGACCACCACCGGCCCGACCGTCACCACCGCTCCTCCGGCCGCGTCGCCGACCACCGCCGCCCCGACCACGACGGCCCCGGCGGGCGGGTCTGCCGTCGCGTCCGGCGGCGGGGGCGGTTCGACCGCCACCGGACGCTCGGGATCGGGAGCCGGCACCGGCTCGGGTTCCGGTACGGCGGGTTCGGGCCGCGCCGGCTCCGGAAGCACGGGGGGCTCAGAAAGCGCCGCCGGCTCCATGCCCAATACGGGCGCGGCGGCCACGCTGCCCCCGGGGCTGGCCCTGGCCGCCCTGGGCGGCGTCGGGTGGCGCATCGCCCGTCGGCGCTAGTCCCCCGGACCGGACCGGCTGGCCACCAGGCCGGCGATCCCCACCGCGATCAGCAGGAGCGGGAACAGCCAGCTGGCGCCGAGCACCGCCTCCTGGCCCAGCAGCGACACCACGCCAGTCCGCGAACGCCACGCCGGTTGTTCTCCCGCCCGTCTGAGGGGCTTCGTGCTCGACGCCTTCGCCGCCAGCCCGGGCCCCGCCGCCGACCCCGAGCTCGACCAGCTGACCAGCCGGGAGCAGGAGGTCCTGCGCCTCATCTCGGTGCTGGACAAGCTCCAGCTGTGGAACCGCCACGAAGCTGACCCGTTGGGCCACCGAGCGCCGCCTCATCTGAGGCGGGACGGTCACCGTACGGTCACGGTCCCCTTCATGTTCGGGTGCAGCGTGCATACGTAGCGGTAGTCGCCGGGACGGTCGAAGGTCCGCTCCCAGGTGCCCCGGTTCTGCTTGGGGCTGGTGCGGCCGTCGTCGAAGGCCACGTCGTGGACGGGCTCGCCGTCCCACTTCCACGCCACCGCCTGCCCGGCGTCGACCGTCACCGCACCGGGCTCGAAGGCCATGTCGGAGACCGCGACGGTCACCGCCGCGTTGCCGCTCGGCGGTGCGGCGGAGCCGCCGCCCCCGCCGCCGCAGGCGACCAGGGCCAGGGCGGCTGCGGCGACGACGGCGAGCCCGGCGGCTCCTCGACGCGGAGAACGGGGGATCCCGGCGACCATGCCGACCATGATGGCAGCGCCGGAGTGCGTAGTCAGTGCGGTGTGGCGACGCCTCGAGCCAGGCCCGGCACCACACCCGGCGGTTGCACCTGCGCAGACCTTCGCCGGCAGCCACGTCGCCGCCGACGACTGTGAGATCGACCACATCGAGCCGTGGTCCGCCGGCCCGGCTCACCGTCGACGGCAACGGCCGGGCGGCCTGCGGCTACCACAACCGCCGGCGGCACTGCCGGGCCGGCACCGTAACCGCGCCGCGCCCAGGCGCGGCCCTAGGCGCTCCGAGTGGGCCGAGCACCGTGGGACCGGCGACCACGACGAACCGACGTGACCGTCGGCGTCGCCCTCGTCGTCATCGGCGCCACCGTCGTCGTCGGCTTCCGCCCGGAGGTCCCGAACATCGCTCTGCCGGCGCTTGCCTCGCCCCCGACCACCAGCGCGCCGGAGGCGCCGGTGTCCCTGCGGGCCGCGCCACCGCTCGACGTTCCGTCCGGACGCCTTCCCGACACGATCAGTCGGGTGCCGACCACCGACCCGGTCGTCTTCCTCACCATCGACGACGGGTACGTCCGCGACCCGGCGGCGGCCGCCCGGATCAGACAGGCGGAGGTGCCCGTCTCACTGTTCCTGGTCGCATCCGAGGCCCGTGCCGGACGGGCGTACTTCGCCGACCTGGCCGCCGCCGGGGCCACGTTCCAGAACCACACCCTCGGCCATCCGGACCTGCCGGGCATGCCGCTGTCCGCCCAGGTGGAGGAGATCTGTGGTTCGTCGACGCTCACCCGCCAGCTGTACGGAGCCGGTCCGACCTTGTTCCGGCCACCCTTCGGCTCCCATGACGCCACCACCCGTCAGGCGGCGGACCGTTGCGGGTTCTCGACCATGGTCCTGTGGGAGGCGACCGTCAACGACGGGGTGATCCGGATCCAGGGTGGGCGGGACCGCCTGCAGTCCGGCGACATCATCCTCCTGCACTTCCGCCCCGATCTGGCCGAGAACCTCACCAAGGTGTTCGCCGCGGTGGCCGCGGAGGGCCTCTCCGTGGGACGGCTGGAGGACTACGTCTCCGGTTGACCGCGGCGCGGCCTGCGGATGTCAGGCGGCGGAGTGGACGGCCTGCCCGGTGGCCACCTCGCGGGCCCGAAGGGCGGTGATGGTGACGTGGGACGGAGCGGTCCCCACGGGCAGAGGCGGCAGGAGGCCCGGCCTGGACCGGTGGGCCCGGGTGTGCCGGGCACTGAGGACCGCGGTCACGGCCGCCGAACCGACGGCGCCGGCGACCATCGGGGTGGTCGGGGCCCCGAGGACGGCGGCGCAGACCACCGCGCATGACGACGCCGAGGCCAGCGCCACGGCCGGACGGGAGATGCGGTCGAAGCCGCCGAACCTGCTCATGAGGGTGTTGTCGGCATCTCCGCCGCCCGACTGAAGCGGAAATCTAGAGACCGCCCGGACCGTCTGCGCCGGCCCGGATGGGGTCGTCTCCGAAGAGGCACCACACCGGTCCGCCGCCGCCCGGGGCCCCCGCCGCGGCCAGGGCGTCGGCGGCCAGGACCACCGCCGCGGCGGTGTAGGTGGTGCGCTCCCCCCGAGGGAACTCCACCCGCTCCGGATGGACCATCCCGGTGAAGTAGGAGCCGTCGGGGTGGCGGAGGTGGCGGGTCGACGCCAGCAGGTCCCTCGCCACGTCCGTCTCGCCCACGACGGCGTGGGCGATGGCGCACTCGCAGGTCTCGGCCGCGGTGACCCAGGGCTTGTCGGCCACGCACCGCACTCCCAGCCCGTCCATGACGAACCGGCGCCTGCCCAGTCGGAGCCAGTCCCGCCCCCTCTCCCCGCGGACCAGCCCGGCCAGCACGGGGTAGTACCAGTCCATGGCCCACCGGTCCTTGGGCAGGAACGACCCGGGCCGCTCGACGACGGCCTCGGCCAGGCGCTCGGCGGCCCGTTCCCACTCCGGTCGCTCGTAGCCGAGGGCGGTGGCCACGGCCACGGCATTCCGCAGGCTGTGGCAGGTGCTCGACGACGCGGTCAGGAGGGCGAACGCCCACGGCGTGCCGTCGGCGTGACGGGCCCACAGGATCTCGCCTCCGGGCGCCTGGAGTTCGAGGACAAACCCGACGGCGGCGTCGACCACCGGCCACATCTCGGCCAGGAAGGCGGTGTCACCGGTGGCCAGGAAGTGGTGCCGCACGCCGGTGGCCACGTAGGCGGTGACGTTGGCGTCGAGGGTGGCCTCCTTCACCCGCCCGGTCTCGTAGTACTGGTGCCAGGCGCCGTCCGGTCGCTGGGTTGCGGCCAGCCACCGGTAGGCCCGCTCCGCCTGGGCCAGCCGCCCGCCGGTGGTCAGGGCCATGGCTGCCTCGACGTGGTTCCACGGGTCGGCATGGCCGCCGGGGAACCAGGGGATCATCCCGTCGGCCAGCTGCACGGCGGCGATGGAGTCGACGGTGGCGGCCAGCTCCACCGCCGACAGCCCCCCGTCAGCCACCCGGCTTCTCCGCGTAGACGACGAGGCTCTTGCCGATGACCGGGTTGAGGGCCCGCTCGAGCATCCGGACCGGCCGGGCGCCGGTGGTGATGTCCCAGACGAGGAGCCGGTGGTACTGCCGCACGGCCCACACGTCGTCGCGCCCGACGCCCGCCGCGCACTTCAGCCACCAGTAGGGCGAGTGGAGAGCGTGGGCCGAATGGGAGGCCCGGACCCGCAGCCCGGCCGCCTCCAGCCGGGCGGCCAGCTGTGCCGAACGGTAGATGCGGACGTGGCCGCCGGGAACGGCGGGGGCGTGGTAGTCCGACGAAAGCGCCCAGCACACCCGCTCGGGGAACCACCGCGGCACGGTGACGGCCATGGTCCCGCCCGGGCGCAGGACCCGGGCCAGCTCGGCCAGGGCGCCAGCGTCGGCGGGGATGTGCTCGAGCACCTCGGCGGCGACGACCCTGTCGAAGGCGGCATCGGCGAAGGGGAGGGCCAGGGCGTCGCCGTTCACCGCGGTCGCAGCCGTGCCCGCGGGCAGTTCCTCGGCCTTGGCCATCTCGGCCAGCATGGCGGCGGCGTCCTTCAGCTCGGCCGCGTCGCGGTCGAGGGCCACCACCCGGGCGCCCTGGCGGGCGGCCTCGAAGGCGTGACGACCGCCGCCGCAGCCCAGGTCGAGCACCCGTTCCCCGGCCCGTAGGCCCAGGCGGGCGAAGTCGACGGTCAGCACCCGGCGATGACCCGGCCGTACTGCTCGACGGTGGCCTGCGCCGTCGCCCGCCAGGTGTAGCGCTCGAGCACCCGCTGGCGCCCGTTGGCTCCCAGGCGGCGTCGGAGGTCGGCGTCGTCGAGGGCCCTGACCATGGCCGCGGCCAGGGCACCGGGGTCGGCGGGCGGCACCAGCAGGGCAGTGTGGGCCTGCGGACCGACCACCTCGGGCAGGGCCCCGCCGGTGGTCGTGACCAGGGGGACGCCACAGGCCATGGCCTCCACCGCCGGCAGGGAGAACCCCTCGTACAGCGAGGGGACGACCGCCACCTCGGCCTCGGCGTACAGCTCCACCATGCGCAGGGTGTCGACCACCCCGGCGATGGTGACCGCGCCCTGCAGGCCCAGGCGCTCGATGGTCGCGGGGACCAGGCTGCCGCCGCGGGGCTGGCCGACGACGACCAGCTGGGCGTGGCGCTCGGTGCGGACCTTGGCCAGGGCCTCCAGCAGCGGGAGCAGGCCCTTGAGGGGGACATCGGCGCTGGCCGTCGTCATGAGCCGGCCCGGCACCCTGGCCACCTCGGGCAGGGGACGGAACAGGGCCGTGTCCACGCCCACCGGCACCACCGCCAGCTGCTCGGGGCGGGCCCCCATCTGGGCGCACATGTCGCGGGCCGACGACTCCGACACCGTGATGACCCGAGGGAGCCGGCGCAGCACCCGCTTCTGCATGCGCACGAACCCGTACCATCGCCGGACGCTCAGGCGCCGCCTGAAGCCGTCGGCGTGGGCCAGTTCCAGGGCCCGGTCGACCGTGATGGGGTGGTGGACGGTCGCCACCACGGGGAACCCGTCGCGGGCGATGCCCAGGAGGCCGTAGCCCAGGCCCTGGTTGTCGTGGACGACGTCGAAGTCGGCGCGTCGTCCCCTGAGGGCCCGGCGGGCTCGCACGCTGTAGGTGAACGGCTCCGGGAACCCGGCGGCGCACATCATGGCGAACTCGGCCACGTCGAGCGCGTCCCGGAACTCTTCGCGGGCCGGCGTGCGGAACGGGTCGGCCGCTCGGTACAGGTCGAGGCCGGGCACCGGGACCAGCGGTACGCCCGGGGGGAGGTCCGGGTACGGCTGGCCGCTGAACACCTCCACCGAGTGGCCCAGGGCGGTCAGCTCTCGGCTCAGGTAGTGGACGTACACCCCCTGCCCGCCCGAATGAGGGTTGCCGCGGTAGGCGAGGAGGGCGACGCGCAGACCGTCGGGCACGGCCGATGAGCCTCACCGCCAAGGCCTGCGGCGGTCAAGCGAAGGGCCTGTTCCGGTCAGGCCCGGTAGGCCCGGGCCTGGAGGGAGTAGAGCTCGGCGTACAGGCCGCCGGCCGCCACCAGCTCGTCGTGGGTACCGGCCTGGACGACCCGGCCGCCGGCCACGACCACGATCAGGTCGGCCATGCGCACGGTGGAGAAGCGGTGGCTGACCAGGACGGTGATGGCCCCGGTGCCTGCGGACGCGGCCCGGGCCGCGTCCGCATAGCGCTCGAACAGGCGGTGCTCGGTGCCCGGGTCGAGGGCCGCGGTGGGCTCGTCCAGGAGCAGGAGGAGGGGAGCCTCCCGCATCATGGCCCGGCCCAGGGCCAGCTGCTGCCACTGGCCTCCGGAGAGCTCCGCCCCGCCCTCGAAGCGGGTGCCGAGCTGTGTCCGGAGCCCGTCGGGCAGGCTGGCGAGGACCGGCGTCGCCCCGGCCCGGCCGATGGCCGCCTCCACCGCGGGGTCGTCGTCGACGCGGACGAGGTCGCCCACCCCGACCGTGTGGCGGGCCACGAACTCGAGGCGGGCGTGGTCCTGGAAGGCACCGGCCAGGCGGGCGCGCCAGGCGTCGAGCGGGAGGCGGTGGAGCTCGGTGCCGTCGACCGTGATGCGCCCCTCTGTCGGCTCGTAGAACCGGCTGAGGAGCTTGACGATCGTCGACTTCCCGGCGCCGTTCTCGCCCACCACGGCAACCGTCGACCCGGCCGGGAAGTGCAGGTCGACGCCCGAGAGGACGGGCAGGGCGGTCCCCGGGTAGGTGAAGCCGACGCCCTCGAAGCGGATGCCGTCGACCAACCGGTCGGGGACCGTGGCATCGCCCTCCGGCAGACCGGCCCGCTCGGCCTCGCCGGCCACCCAGCCGAGGCGTCCCACGGTGCGCAGTGCCCGGAGCAGCCAGTCCAGGCTGCCGACCACCCAGTAGATCTGGTAGCGCAGGCGCAGGGCGAGGGTGATGACGAGCACGACGTCGCCCGGAGTGGTGTGCCCTCCGGTGGCCCGGGCGGCCACCACCGCCACCGCCCCGATCTGGGCCGCGGCCAGGACCGTGTCGCCGGCCAGGTTGACCAGGCCGCTGCGGACGGATGCCGCCCGGCGGACGGCGACCACCCGGGCGTACGCGGCCCGGTGCCGCTCGAGCACGACCGGGACCAGGGCGTGCAGGCGGAGCTCGGCCGCGGCCCGCGGGTCGAGGGCCCGCTCCTGGAGGCGGACGGCCAGCCGCTGGTCCTCCGCGGTCTCGTCCTCGGCCCGCTTGAACACCCTGTCGGAGCGCAGGGCGACGAGGAACGGGGCCACGCCGGCCAGCGGCAGGAAGAGCAGGACCGGCTCGACCACGGCCAGCACGACCGTCGTGCCCAGCAGCTGCAGGCCGACGTTGAGCATGTTGAGCGTCGAGTGGACCACCGCGCCGAGGGACCAGCGCTCCTGGCGCACCATCTCGATCCGGTCCAGCAGCTCCGGGCGCTCGAAGTGCTCGATCCCCGGCAGGGACGCCAGCAGCGCCACCAGGCGGGCCTCGAACGCCATCGAGGTCCGTTCCCGGAGGCCGTTGGACACGGTGGAGCCGACGGCGTTGGCCAGGTAGCTGACGGCCACCGCGGTGCCGATCACCACGCCCCACCACACGGCCCGCCCCGGTCGGCCGGCGGCGGCCGCGTCGACGACCAGCTTGGTGGAGTAGTACGCCAGGAGCTGGGCCAGCTGGTCGGTCATGGTGCAGCCGACGGCGCCGATCGTGCGGGCCCGGTCGGCCCGCCAGCTGGTCACCGCCAGGAGGCCCAGGCTGCGGAGCCGGCCGAAATCGCCCGGGGACGCCCGGCGAGCGTGGACCGCGGTCACGCGCCGACCGTCACGGGGCGACGCCTTCGGCGAACCGCGACGCCTGCAGGGTGAACATGGCCGCGTACCGGCCCTGCACGGCCATGAGCTCCTCGTGGCTGCCCTGCTCGACCACCCGGCCTCCCTCGAGCACGGCGATGCGGTCGGCCCGGCGGACGGTCGAGAACCGGTGGGAGACGAGGATGGTCGTGCGGCCCCGGGTGATGCGCAGGAAGTGGTCGTAGAGCTCGGCCTCGGCCCGCACGTCGAGGTGGGCGGTGGGCTCGTCCAGCACCAGCACCTGGGCACCCGCCTCGAGGGCGGCCAGCGCCCGGGCCAGCGCCAGCCGCTGCCACTGACCCCCGGAGAGCTCGACGCCGCCGGTGAACTCCCGCGACAACGGCGTGTCCCACCCGTGGGCCAAAGAGCCGACGATGTCGGCCGCCCCGGCGTCGACCGCGGCCCGGTCGAGCAGGCCGTCGGTGGCCGGCCGGCCACCGGCCACGTTCTCCCGAGCCGGGAGCGGGAGGCGCAGGGCGTGCTGGGACACCGCCGCCACCGAGCGTTGCCACGCCGCCGGGGCGACCGTGGCCAGGTCGGTGCCGTCGACGGTGATGCGGCCCGCGGTCGGGTCGTGGAGGCGGGCCAGCACCGTGACGAGGGTCGACTTGCCCGCTCCGTTGTCGCCCACGATGGCCATCGACGTGCCCGCGGGGATCTCCAGGTCGACGCCCGCCAGCACGTCACGGTCGGTGCGGGGGTAGCGGTAGCGCACCCCCTCGACTCGGATGGCCGTCCGCAGCTCCGGTGCAGGACCGTCGCCGGGCAGGTCGGGCGTGGCCGCCAGCATGGCCTCCAGCCGCTCGAGAGCGGGGACGGCCTGCAGGCCGTACTCGATCTCCTGATGGCCGTAGCCGACGCCGCCGATCCCGCGGGTGACGACGACGGCCTGAAGGACCACGGCCAGGGCGCCCAGGCCGAGGCGGCCGTCGGCGGCCGCCGCTCCGACCCGGACGAGGACGAGGATGTGCGTGGCCACGAGGGCGGCGAACACGGCGGCGGCGGCGCGGGCGCCGCCCCGGCGCTGTCGCCAGATCTCGGCCATGGCGTCGTGCCACTCGCGCGCGAAGCGGGCCCCGAGCCAGTCACCCAGCCCGAACAGTCGGACCTCCTTCGCCGCCGCCGCCGAGGTGGCCAGCTCGGCGGTCGCCGCCGACCGGCGCAGCTCGGGAACCTGCCCCAGGTTGGCGGCGGCGTCGGCCGTGGCCCGCCGCCACTTCCACCGCCCCCCCACCGTCCACGCCGCGGTCAGGGCCGCGGCCCCGATCGGCTCGTACCAGGCCACGACGGCGGCGGCGCCGAAGCCCGACACCCGCAGCCCACCCACGTTCATCAGGCCCTCGGGCAGGCTTCGCAACCAGGCGTTGTCGGCGGCGGCCACACCGTCCTGCACGGTGGGATCGGCGGCCGAGTCGATCCCCGACCGGCCCAGGACGGCGGCGATGACCCGCTGGCGCTGGTCGGCCCGGAAGCGGTGGCCGAGCAGGTCCGCCGCCCGCCACCGCACGCTGTCGACCAGCGGCCCGAGCATGGTGAGCACGCCCATGAGCACGAGGGCCGACGTGAGCCGCCGTCCGGCGGGGGAGCCGGCACCGGCACCGATGGCCTCCGGTATGGCCCCCACCAGCCGCCCCGACGCGACGGTCACGGCCAGGTGCAGCAGTGGACCCACCAGCGAGAGGGCGAACCAGGCGGCCGTCATCGGACGGCTGACGGCCCAGAACCGCCGGGTGGCGGCGACGACCAGCCGCGTCCGCCCCGGACCATCCACCCCTGGCGCCGCCTCCCGCCCCACCGGCCCAGCCTTTCAGGTGGCCGCGGCGGCGAGGCCGGAATTCTCAGCCCGCGGTGGCCTCCCAAGGCCCGGGGGCCAGGCGCAGGATGTCGGGACGGGAGAAGTGGCCGGTGGGGCCGAACTGGAACGCCGGTGCAACCTCGATCGCCGCCGCCCTCACCTCGGGTTCGGGCTCAGGCCGGGACCACCGACGGGCGGTCACGTCGGCCAACTGCGCCGGTTCGATCAGGCCGGACCGCCGTAGACACCCACCGACCCGATGTGAAACGTGTCTCGCAGCTCGCTCCACCCGACCGCCGAGACGCCGATGGCCACACCGGCGATGAGCAGGCCCAGGACCACGGCGATGACGATCAGCTTGGGCAGGCCCCGCCGGCGGCGCTTTCGGGTGAACGCGGCCGGTTCGCCCGGGCCGACCGCCACAACCTCGGCCACGTCGTCCGGCGCGGGCATCACGGCTTCTGCTGCTGGTGGCACCAGATCCGCGGCCGGCTCGGCGGGTTCGCCGATCTCGGGAGCCGGCTCGACGCCGCCGCTCCGAAACAGTGCCAGGGCCTCGTCGAGGTCACGCTCGAGGGTCTCGACTGCCTCCCGTAGCCGGCTGAGCTCGTCGAACATTGACTCGTGGACGTCAGGCGTGTCCGGAGCGGCGGAAGCCGGCTGTTCGCCGCATGGTGCCGGTGGTGCCTCGGGCGAGGCCGTGACACCTTTGCTACTTCGGCGGCGCGAGACGGCCCGTCGCTTCGGTCGAACGCCGGGATGAGAAGCCACTGCTGTCCCTCCGTACGGGCCTGCCGGGTGCCTTTTCCCCTTTTACCACCGCGCCAATCGCACCGAGGCGGCATTCAGGAAATTCCGGGATTTTCGTGGGAGTTTTCGGCCTTTTCGGGGTATGGCTGCGGGACGGAAGGGCAGCCGGAGGCGAAGGGCATGTGGTCGATTCCCAGTAGAACGCCCGATGCAGGTTGCTCCGGCGTTCCCGCCACGGCCGCAGCCGACCGGATCGACTGATGTCGCAGGTCGTCACCCCGGCGGCCCCGTCCCCCGACCCGTCCGAGGGGTCACGGGGCGGCCGTCCCGCCGCGCCGCCCGTCCCGTCCCCCCCGCCGCCGGTCGCTCCCTCCTCCCTGACCGCCCTCGGCTCCAGGGCTGTGCGATGGCTGGCCCGACTCATCGGCGCAACGGTGTGGGCCGTCGTCCGGTGGGTCGCCACGGTGGCGGTCGCCGGCGCGGTGGTGACCACCGCGGTCGTCGCCGTCGTTGTCACCACCCGGCACATCGCCGCCCACGGCGCCGCCGCCGGCCCGACCCGGCCGATCACCCTCGAGCCCCTCGCCGCTCGGTCGATGGTGTTCGCCCGGGACGGCAGCGTGCTGGCCGAGCTCCACGGCGAGGAGTACCGGGTCCCCATCCCGTTGGACCAGGTCCCCTCCCAGGTGGTCCGGGCCGTGCTCGACGCCGAGGACGAGCGGTTCTTCGAGCATGGGCCCCTCGACGTCCGCTCCATCGTGCGGGCAGCGGTCACCAACGTCGATGCCGGGGGTGTGTCCGAGGGCGGCTCCACCATCACCCAGCAGCTGGTGAAGGTCGAGCTGCTCACGGCCGAGCAGGACCTGAACCGCAAGCTGAAGGAGGCCGTCCTCGCCGTCCAGTTCGAGAAACAGTTCACAAAGACCCAGATCCTGGAGCGCTATCTCAACCGGGTCTACTTCGGAAATGGGGCTTATGGCGTGCAGGCCGCGGCCCGGCGGTACTTCGGCGTCGACGTCCAGAAGCTGACGCTGCCCCAGGCGGTGCTCCTCGCCGGTCTCATCCGCTACCCGGGCGGGGCCGACCCGTTCTCGGACCCCGATGCGGCGCGCGACCGCCGCGACGTGGTGGCGGAACGGATGCGGTTCCTGGGCCACATCACCGACGACGAGGCCCGGCAGGTCAAGGCGGAGCCGCTGCCGACCAAGCCGCCGCCGCCGCCGCCCCGAAGCAGCGACTACTTCGCCGAGCGCGTCAAGCAGGAGCTGCTGGCGTCGGAGTGGCTGGGCCGGACCCCCGACGACCGCTACCGCGCCCTGTTCGAGGGCGGGCTGTCGATCCACACCACTCTGGACCCGCGGGCGCAGCAGGCGGCCCAGGGGTCGGTCGACGCCATCCTGCCGGACGATCCTCGCGGGTTCACCGCCGCCTTGGTGTCGGTCGAGCCGGCCACCGGAGCGGTGCGGGCCCTCGTCGGCGGGCCCAACTTCGACCAGGTGAAGTTCAACCTGGTCACCGACGGGGAGGGCCGACAGGTCGGCTCCGCGTTCAAGATGTTCACCCTGATGGCGGCCATCGAGTCCGGCATCCTCCCCCACGACACCATCGCCGGGAGCGAGCCGTGCCCGATCGACAATCCGGGCAGCGAGGTGTGGTCGCCCCGCAACGTGGACGGTCAGGCCGCGGGCCCGCTGACGCTGGCCGCGGCCACGACCAGTTCGGTGAACTGCGCCTACGCCCGCCTGATCAAGGTGGTCGGCCCCCAGAAGGTGGTCGACGTGGCCCGCCGCATGGGCATCACCAAACCCCTGGGCGCCCACCTGTCGCTCACCCTGGGCAGCGAGCCCGTGACCCCCCTGCAGATGGCCTCCGCCTACGCCACCCTCGCCGCCGACGGGGTGCGGCGGGCTCCATACTTCCTCGAACGGGTGGAGGCGCCCGACGGGGGCGTGCGGTTCGCCCACGCGGACCAGCCGCAGCGGGCCGTGTCCCCCGAGCACGCCCGAATCGTCACCGACATCCTGACCCAGACCGTCAGCCAGGGCACCGGCACGGCCGCCGCCCTCCCGGGCCGGGTCGTGGCCGGCAAGACGGGCTCCACCGACGAGAACGCCGACGCCTGGTTCGTCGGCTATACGCCCCAGCTGTCCACCGCGGTGTGGATGGGTGCGCCTCAGTCGCGGGTGTCGATGTACGGCGTCGGCAACGTCCCGCGCGTCTACGGCGGGACCTACCCGGCCAGGATGTTCGGCGCCTTCATGGGGGCGGCGCTCGACGGTCAGCCGGCACTCGGGTTTCCCGGACCGCCGCCGCCCAACCGGGAGCCCGTCGCCCTGACCGTGCCGGATCCGCCGGCCTCGGACCTCACCCGCCGGTCACGGTCGGCGACCTGGGACACCCCTTGACCTCAAGTTGTTCACGAACCATCCGGGCTGACCTTCGCTACGCCCGGTCCGACGCCGCCGAGGACGAGCTGTGGGACGCCTCCGCCGGGCCCGCTTGGCCGACCTGGTCGAGTCGCTTCCCGACGGGCTCGACACGGTGGTCGGCGAGCGTGGCGACCGCCCGTCGGGCGGGGAGCGTCAGCGGCTCACCATCGCCCGCCTGCTGCTGGCCCGGCCCCGCGTCGTGATCCTGGACGAGGCCACCGCCCACCTCGACGAGAGGGCCACCCACGCCCAGGTGCTGGCACCCGACGGCCGCTACGCCCACCTGTACCGGACGCAGTCCCCCGGCCAGGCCCCTGTGCCCGCCGTCGCCGTCGCCTGACATCAGGGCTCGACGTCGTAGACGACGTGGTCGCCGGCGTTCCTGGCCCCCGCGGTCGGCGGGTGGCCGACCACCCGCCGGTCGTGGAAGAGGTGCTCCACGGCGACCTGGCGGACGAGGACGAGGTGGTCGGCCAACAGCCGCCGGTGGCACCGCCACCACACCGACTCGGCGCACATAACAGCCACCGGCCCGGCCGCGGCCAGATCGAGCAGCTCGCCGACGCCGGCCCGGAACTCCTCTGACGCCATGTGATCGGCGTAGGCCCGGAACTGGTCGTTGCGCAGGCTCACGTTGGGCGAGTCGGCTGAGGGCCGGCGCCGGCCGCCGAGCGCCGGGATCCAGCGATAGTCCACCTCGCGCCGGCCCAGCCAGACCGCCATCGCCGTGGCGTCGAAGTGCGGGTGACGGCGGCTCCCCGGGAACCGCCTGACGTCGACCACCGCCCGGATCCCGGCATCGAGGGCGAGGGCGGCGAACTCGTCGGCAGCCAGGGCGCCGTGACCCACGGTGAGGAGGGGGGTCACGCCGCCGTTCCGGCCAAGATGGTGGCCATGCTCGATCATCTCGCCATCCAGTGCGCGGACGTACCCGAGGCCGTCTGCCAGCTACCGGAGTGAGCGAGCGGGTCGAGCTCATCTGGTACGGCGACGACGCGCCCTGGTACGACCACGGCCCTCAGCACCCGCTCCGGCCGGCCCGGGTCGTCCTCACCCGTGAGCTGATCCACGCCTTCGCCATCGTCGACGGGGACCGGGTCGAGGAGACACCGGCTCGGGACGCCGCCGACGAGGAGATCGGCCTGGTGCACACCGAGCCCTACGTCGACGCCGTGCGCCGGGCCGGCCACGGCGAACGAGGACCGTGGGGGCGGTTCGGCTTCGGGCCCGGCGACAACCCCGTCTTCCCGCGCATGCACGAGGCATCGGCCCGGGTCGTGGGGGCGTCGCTGGTGGCCGCCGAGGCGGTGTGGTCGGGACGGGCGGAGCACGCCTTCAACCCGGCCGGAGGGCTGCACCATGCCATGGCCGGGCGGGCCAGTGGCTTCTGCGTCTACGACGACCCCGCCGTCGCCATCGCCTGGCTCCTGGCCCAGGGCGCCCAGCGGGTGGCCTACGTCGACGTCGACGTGCACCACGGCGACGGCCCCCAGGCCATCTTCTACGACGATCCTCGGGTCCTCACCGTGTCGTTGCACCAGGACGGTCGGACGCTGTTCCCGGGGACCGGCTCCGTCCACGAGACCGGCGCCGGGGAGGCGACCGGGACGAAGGTGAACGTCCCCCTTCCGCCCGGCACCGGCGACGCCGGTTGGCTGTGGGCGTTCCAGGAGATCGTGCCCCCGCTGGTGGAGGCCTTCGCCCCTGACGTGCTGGTCACCCAGCTCGGATGCGACACCCACCACACCGACCCGTTGGCCGGCCTGGCCCTCACCACCGCCGCCTACCGGGAGACGGCCGCCGTCCTGCACCGACTGGCCCACAGGGCGGCGGCGGGCCGGTGGGTCGCCACCGGCGGCGGCGGCTACCAGTGGGCGGCGGTGGTTCCCCGGGCGTGGACGCTGTACTTCGCCGAGATGGCCGAAGCGCAGGTCGCCGACGACCTGCCGGCGGACTGGGTCGCCCGGGCGGAGCGGGAGAGCGGGCATCCCCTGCCCGCGACGCTGTCCGAGCCGGCCGTCCCGGACCTGGGCGGCGACGGGGTGGCCCGGTCCGTGGAGGCGGTAAGGGAGCTCGTCTTCCCCCGCCACGGACTGGCATAGAGCGCAAGAGTCTCCGGGCGCGTGGTGGTGCCACCACCCCCGGAGTGTGCGGTAGTCACCATTGCCGCCGGTGGAGGCCTGTGGTCCACTGCGGAGATGGTGGGGATGCGGCCGCTCGCCCTTCGGGCGGCCAGGCTCTTCGACGGCCTCGGCTCCGTCGACCAACCGACCGTCCTGATCGACGACGGCCGCGTCCTGGCCGTGGACGGGGGGAGGGTCGAGCCGCCGCCTGACGCCGACGTGGTCGACTTCGGCGACGCCACCCTCCTTCCCGGCCTGATCGACACCCATGTCCATCTCGGTTTCGACGGCACCGCCGAAACGGTCGGGCGCCTCAAGGCCGACGACGACGGCCGGCTGCTGCTCCGGATGCGCCTGGCCGCCCAGCGTTCGCTCGCCGCCGGCGTCACGACCGTGCGGGATCTCGGCGACCGCGGCTACCTCGCCCTCGCCCTGAGGGACTGGTTCGCCCAGGGGGACGAGGTGGGCCCCGAGATCCTGGCGTCGGGCCCCCCTCTCACCGTCACCGGAGGCCACTGCTGGTTCATGGGCGGCGAGGCCGACGGGGAGGCCGAGCTGCGGCGGGCCGTACGAACCCGGGCCAAGAGGGGCGTCGACGTGATCAAGGTCATGGCGACGGGTGGCAATCTGACCGCGGGCATCGACGCCTTCACACCGCAGTACACGGTGGCGGAGCTGGCCGCAGTGGTCGACGAGGCCCACCGGTTCGGGCGCAGGGTCAACGCCCACGTCCACGGGGTCCGCGGCATCGAGTGGGCGGTGGAGGCGGGCGTGGACGGGCTGGAGCACTGCGGGTTCTGGGTGCCCGATGGGGTGCATGCCGAGGAACGCCTCATCGACCGAATCGCCGAGCGGGAGATCGTGGTCTGCCCGACGGCCGGGATCGTGCCGGGCGGCCCACCACCCCCGCCGGCCGTGGCGTCGCGGCTGCCCGCCATGATGGAGGTCGGGCGGCGGATGCACCGGGCAGGCGTGCGTCTGGTGGCCGGCACCGATGCCGGTGTGGCTCCGCCCAAGCCGCATGGCCTGGTCGCCTACGCCGTCAGCGCCATGGCGGACGCCGGCCTGCCCACCCTCGACGTGCTCCGGGCGGCCACCTCGATGGCGGCCGACGCCTGCGGGCTCGCCGGGCGCAAGGGCGTGCTGGCCGCCGGCGCCGACGCCGACG
>JALYGL010000117.1 GCA_030777125.1 Actinomycetota bacterium | reverse complement strand
CCATGGTCGGCGACGGCGTGAACGACGCCCCGGCCCTGGTCCAGGCCGACCTCGGCATCGCCATCGGGACCGGCACCGACGTCGCCATCGAGTCGTCCGACATCACCCTGCTCTCCGCCGAGCTCGACGGCGTTGCCACCGCCATCCGCCTCTCCCGCCGGACGTTCCGCACGATCCTCCAGAACCTGGGGTGGGCGTTCGGCTACAACGTGGTGCTCATTCCCGTGGCCGCCCTGGGCCTGCTCAACCCCATCCTGGCCGGTGCGGCGATGGGTTTCTCGAGCGTGTCGGTCGTCACCAACAGCTTGCGCCTCTACCGGTTCCGCCGCCCCCGGCGTGCGGCCACCCCCGCCGGTTCCTCCACGTCTCTCTTCGTGTCAGGGCCATGAAGAAGTTCCTTCTCGTCGCCCTGGTGGTGCTGTTGGTGGTCATCGGGCTGCCCGTGCTGATGCCCGGCATGGGCGCGGCCCACTGCGACGACTGTGGCCCGGCCACCGCCGCTGGTCCCCTGTGCACCTTCGTGGTGCTCGCAGGGTTGGCCTACGTCGCCGTGCTCATGGAGCAGCGAGTGCGCCTCCGACGCCTGGTCATGACCGGCCTGCTGCGAGCAGCCGTCTTCGACCGACCTCCGCAACTGGCGTAGCACCGCACGCGCGCGCCCTCAGCCCGACGGCTGTGGTCGCCGTCGTGGGCTCGGTGCCGTCTCCGCCTTCGTGGGGCGGCCGGTCAGCGTCAGTGTTCGATCAGGTCGAGACCCACCCGTCGCCTTTCTGGGCGCCCCCAACTCTGTTCAAGGAGCATCTCGTGACCGAGAAGAACCGTTCTGCCCGGCGCGCCACCAGGAGCGGTGCGACGCCATTCATCATCGTCGCCGGCCTCGCCGCGATCGCTGCCCTGGTGTGGGTCCTGGCCAGCTCGGGTGGCGAGGCGCCGGGCCGGGCTCGTCCCGGGGAAGACCCCGGGGTCGCTCACGTCCACGGCCTCGGGGTGAACCCCGCCGACGCCAGCCTCTACATCGCCACTCACACCGGGACCTTCCGCATCCCCGACGATGGACAGGCGGAACGGGTGGGGTCGAGCTACCAGGACACCATGGGCTTCACCGTCGCCGGCCCCGACCGGTTCCTCGGCAGCGGCCACCCCGACATCGCCGGGATCCAGCAGGGCCAGCCCCCGCGACTCGGGCTCATCGAGAGCACCGACGCCGGGAAGACGTGGGAGCCGCTGTCCCTGTCGGGGGACGCCGACTTCCACGGCCTCGCCTTCGCCCACGACCGCGTCTACGGCTGGGACGCCACCAGCGGCCGCTTCATGGTGTCCGACGATCGCACCGCCTGGGACACGCGCTCGACCGTGCAGCTGTTCGGCTTCGCCGTCGACCCCGCCGATCCCGACCACGTGGTCGGCGCCAGCCCGAACGGCCTGCTCGACAGCGCCGACGGTGGTCGCAGCTGGCAACCGGTCGAAAGCCCTGGCCTGGTGGCGCTGTCCTGGGACTCGCAGATGGGACTGTGGGGTGTCGAGCCCGACGGCACCGTGCACCGACGTGACCGGGCGGGTTCGACCTGGGAGCAACAGGGCCGCCTCCCCGGTTCGCCCGAGGCGCTTCTGGCTCACGACGGCGTGCTCTACGCCGCCGCCCTGGAGGACGACGTCACCGGGATCTACCGCTCCGACGACGGCGCCACCTGGCGGCTCGTCTATCGGGACGAGCCGTGAGCCGGCCCCTGGCCGTCCACCAGCCACGCCCGCCCCTCGAGCCACCCACCCAAGACACTGGAAAGGACCGCTCCATGCGCATCAACGTCAAGGTGGTGGCGGCGCTCGGTGCCGTCGCCCTCGCCGTCTACCTCCTGGTTCCCAACCTCTTCTACGCGGCAGTGCCACTTCTGATCCTCGCCGCCTGCCCGCTGTCGATGTTCCTCATGATGCGGATGATGTCGGGGAGCAAGACGCAAGAACCGGAAGCGGGGTCGACGCCCGCCACCTCCTCCCCTACGAAGGAGGAAGACCGGTGATGGGCCACGGGATGATGGACGGCAGCGAGCGGATGATGGACGCCGGTCACGGGATGATGGAGGGCGGGATCGACGGCGAGCAGCCGCAGCCCCGGGCAGCGGCCCTGGGCCGTGGGTGGCTTCCTCCTCGGCTACCTGCTGTTGGCCGCCCTGCTCCTCTTCGTGGTCGTCGCCGGCGCCATCGTGTTGGTCCGGGCCCTTTGGAAGCCGCAGCACCAGGCGTCACAGGTGACCAATGCCGCCGGGAGCGCCCCGGCGTTCGAGATCCTCGAACAGCGCTACGCCCGGGGCGAGATCGACGACGAGGAGCTCGATCGACGACGGCGGGCGCTCGGGAGGACGCCGTGACCTTGTCGCCGCCGATCGAGGGCTCACTCCCGGCGGCTCAGACACCGGTAGGGCCCGGAGAGGAGCGCGATCGCCACCACGCCGAGCAGCGCCTCCTCCCCGTCGGCGGGCGCCCTCATGCACCTGGTCGATTGCGCTCCGGTTCACCCAGCCGGTCGTCCCGTCAGCGACGCACGCAGTTGCTCGATCTCGGCCACGCATGCCACCGCGTGCGTCAGCGGCAGCTCGTGTTCGGCATCGGGCCACACCGAGAGGCTGAGATGGGGGTGGCGCTCGGACATGTCGTGCAAGAAGGCGCGGTCGACCAGGTCGTCGTCGCTGCCGGCGACCAGGCGGATGGGTACGGCCACGTCCTCGATCCACCCCGCGGCGCCGGCAGAGACGATGACCTTCGCCAAGGTCTGGGCGTAGGAACGGTAGGTGTGCTTGAACTGGTCCTCGGCCAGTGGACTCGGCAGCTCCGGCCGCAGCATCCGTCCCAGCCGTTCGGCAAGGTCGCGGTGCCCGAACATCCAGTCGCACACGGCTTCGGACAACGACGGATTGGCGACGAAGAGCCGGACCAGGGGGTTCGCTCGCTTCAGGCATCGGCGGGCGGCGGCCTCGTCAGCGTAGAGCGGAGGCGAGAAGGCCACGATGCCGGCGACCAGGTGGGGATGGCGCCGTGCCACCTGGATGGCGACCAGGCAACCCAGCGAGTGGGCGCCCATCACCACCGGCTGGTCGGCCAGACCGACCTCGGCGATGGTGCGGGCCACCAGGTCCGCATGCACCTCGGGACCGAAGCCGTCCGCCACCTCAACGGAGCGGCCGAAGCCGGCCAGGTCGGGCACCAGCAGGGCCGACTCCTGTGCCAGCGTGTCGTAGGCCGCACCCCAGTAGCGGCCGGAGGCGAGAAGGCCGTGGAGCAGGACCGTCGCCGGGCGACCACTGCCTTCGACGCGGTAGGCGAGAGCGGCTCTGCCCGAGCGCCCTCCCGGTGGTGCCCACGTGATGCGGGCACCCAAGCGGGCGGTGCGCCGTGCTGAACCGGCGAGCAGGGCTCCGCCGCCCACAAGCGCCGCCGCCAGCGCCAGGTGTCCTGGTCGCGCCGTGATGTGGTCCTCCTCGTCTCGGCCGAGTCGCCGTCACGCTAGGCCGCCGTCGGATGCCCAGGTTTCGGATCCCCGGTGATGTCCTCCTCGCTACGACCCCTCGTCGTGGTCTGGCTGGTGATGGCCGTCGGCTTCGGTGTGCTGTTGGCCGTCGCCCGGGTGTCGGCTGGACCGCTGGACGACCCTGATCCCTCCCACCAGCGACCGGGGCTTCTCGACCTGGGCGACCTGCCGGTGCCGGCGCCGCCGGTCTCCGACGGCATCCCGACGTCGGGACGCGAGGCGGTGGTGTTCTTCGTCCGGCCGGCCGGGCTCCAGGCGCTGTGTGCCGCCTTGGCCGATGCTGATCTCGAGGGCGAGCCCGATCTGGTCCTGGTCGTCGCCGGACCGGTCGCCCCCTGCGCCGCCGATGTCGCTGTCCTGGCCGACCGGGGAGGCCGGCTGGCCGAGGCCTACGGGTTGCGCCCGCCGGCCGACGGAAATTCGCCGGTCGGCTACGCCGTGGTCGACGAGGCCCGCCGGATCCGCTACCGGACCCTCGACCCCGAGGTGGACGAGCTGCTCGGCGAGGTCGACACCATCCTGCGAGCGGTGTGAGCACGCCCGCCGCGGTTCCACCCGCGACCGCTCGGGTGCTGCGACTGTGCCTGTGGTGCGTCCTGGCCGTCGCCGTGGAGATCGCTCTCTACCTGTCCTACCGAGGCCACGACGCCCGTTTCCACTGGTTCACCCACTTCTTCGTCGGCTCGGCGGTGGCGCTGCTCATCATGAGCGTCGTGGCGCTGTGGACCGGTCGACCGGTACCGCTGCCTCTGGTGTGGCCGCTGCTCGGCCACCTCTACGCCATGTTCCCCGACTTCCTCTTCACCGGCGGCCACATCGCCCACGAACCGTGGATGGACGTCTTCCTCGGCCACATCAGCACCCACTTCGT
>JALYGL010000116.1 GCA_030777125.1 Actinomycetota bacterium | reverse complement strand
CGCCGGGCACGGTCGTGGATGTGCCCGGCGTCGCCGAGATCCCGTGAGGCCGCGGGCGGGGGCCTGACGGTGGGGCCGGTCAGGCCGAGGCCGCGCCGCGCTCCAGGGTGCGCTGGCGGCGGATGCGGCGACGCTCCCGCTCGCTCAGCCCCCCCCAGATGCCGAACTTCTCGCCGTTGACCAGCGCGTACTCGAGGCACTCCAGGCGGACGACGCAGCTGCGGCAGACCGCCTTGGCCTCCCGCGTCGACGCGCCCCGCTCGGGGAAGAAGAGGTCGGGATCGACCCCCATGCAGTTCGCCTGCCACTGCCACGTTCGGTCGCCCAGGTCGAACCTGTGGCCTCGTCGCTGCTCCATGGCGGCCCACCCTTCCGGTCTGGCCCTGCGTTCCCGGGCGTCTCGTGCCTTCCCGGGCCGCACCCGGGATCGCACGGTTGTAATTACACCCCTGTTATCTTCCACCCAAACCCGGCGCTGCGCAAGCCCGTCCGTGGACACACTTGAGGGATGCGGATCGAGGCCCTCCGGGGCGACATCACCGCCGAGGTCGTCGATGCCGTGGTCAACGCGGCCAACCCGTCCCTGCTCGGCGGCGGCGGCGTCGACGGGGCCATTCACCGGGCCGCCGGACCGGAGCTGCTCGAGGCCTGCCGAGCCCTCGGCCCGTGCCCGACGGGCGACGCCAAGGCCACGCCCGCCTTCCGGCTGCCGTGCCGATGGGTCATCCACACGGTCGGACCGGTGTACCGGGGGGGCGGCTCCGGTGAGGCCGAGCTCCTCGCGTCCTGCTACCGCCGCTGCCTGGAGGTGGCCGACGACCTGGGCGCCCGGTCGGTGGCCTTCCCCGCCATCTCCACAGGTGTCTACGGCTATCCCCGGCCCGAGGCGGCCACGGTCGCCGTCGACACCCTGCGGTCCACGCCCACGGCCGTCGAGGTGGTGAGGTTGGTGGCCTTCGACGACGAGACGCTCAGGCTGTACCGCCGGCGGCTGGAAGCCTGAGGGTCAGCTGTCCGGCGCCGGGTCGGGCAGCGCGGCCCGTTCGTGCTCGCGCCGGTCGGCGGCCAGCGACGTCACCACGGTCACAGTCAGCACCACGACGATGACGACCAGGCTGGCCCACGTGGGGAAGTGGTACAGGTCGGTGATCAGCATCTTGATCCCGACGAACCCGAGGATGACGCCCAGGCCCACGTTGAGGTAGCGGAACTTGCCCGCGGCCCCCGCCAGGCAGAAGTACAGCGCCCGCAGCCCCAGGATGGCGAAGGCGTTGGAGGCGAACACGATGAACTGCTCCCGGCTCACGGCCAGGATGGCCGGGATGGAGTCGACGGCGAAGACCACGTCGGTGGTCTCGATCAGCACCAGGACGGCGAACAGCGGGGTGGCCAGCAACGCGCCGTTCCGACGGGTGAACAGCTTCTGGCCGTCGTAGTCGTTGGTGGACGGCACGACCTTGCGAACCAGGCGCAGCGCCGGGTTCCGGTCGGGGTGCACCTCGGTGTCGCCGTGGCGGGCGATCTTGACCGCGGTGTAGAGCAGGAAGGCGCCGAACACGTAGAGGACCCAGTCGAACGACTCGATCAGGGCCACGCCGGCGAAGATGAACGCGGCCCGGAGCACCAGCGCCCCGAAGATGCCCCAGAAGAGGACCCTGAACTGGAACTCCCGGGGGACGCCGAAGTAGCTGAAGATCACCGCCCAGACGAAGACGTTGTCGACCGACAGGCTCTTCTCGATGAGGTAGCCGGCCACGTACTCCCCGGCGGCCTGGCCTCCGTGCCACCCGAGCATCACCAGGGTGAAACCGAGCCCGATGGCGATCCAGACGGCCGACTCGATGGCGGCGGCGCGGAGGCTGATGACGTGGGCCGTGCGGTGGACCAGGAGCAGGTCGCCGACAAGGAGGACGATCACCACGCCGATGAAGGCCGCCCACACCCAGAGGGGCACGTCGAAGCTGGCGTAGCGCGATGGCTCCTCGGCCGCGGCTGCGGCCAGCAGTGTCGGGGTCACGCCCCCCACATTGCCATGCGCGGGAACCGGTCTGTCCCCGGGTCGCTTCTCACGCCGACGTGCGCCGGCCCCGTCTCGACCGCTTCTGCTCCAGAAAGTCGACCAGCACGTAGCTGCCCAGGTCCTCTGGTGTGGTGAAGAACACCCGGCCGTGGTTGATGCGGGTCATCCGCTCCACGAACGCCTGCAGGTGCGGTGTGGCGTCGAGCATGAACGTGTTGATCCGGATGCCCTCGGCCGTGCACCGGGCCACCTCACCCAGCGTGGCCTGCACCGTCTCCGAGGTGGGCGGGTAGGCGAAGAACGGCTCTCCGCCCGGCAGCAGGTGGGCAGTGGGCTCGCCGTCGGTGATCATGAGGACCTGCCGGGTACCGGGACGGCGCGAGAGCATCTGGCGGGCCAGGAGCAGGGCGTGCTGCATGTTGGTGCCGAACACGAAGTCCCACGACACCTCGGGCAGCCGTTCCGGCCGCAAGGTCCGCGCCACCTCGCTGAACCCGACGATGCCCAGGTAGTCGCCGGGGTAGCGGGTCGAGATGAGCGAGTGCAGAGCCATGGCCACCTTCTTGGCGGCCATGAAGTTGTCGCGCATGGGCATCGACAGTGACAGGTCGACCAGCAGCACGGTGCTGGCCCGGGTCAGGGCCTCGGTGCGCTCGACCTCGAAGTCGCCGGGGTCGAGCACCACCGGCGTCGTGGGACCAGAGCGTCCGACCGCGTTGCGGACGGTCCGCTCGATGTTGAGGTTGAACGGATCGCCGAACTCGTAGGCCTTGGTCTCGTAGCTGCGCTCGTGGCCGGGGCCCTCCCGCTCGGCCGGGTGGCGGCCCAGGCGATCCTTGTCCAGCCGGCCAAAAAGGTCGCGGAGGGCGTTCTGGCCGATGGCGCGCAGGCCGCGGGGCGTCAGCTCCAACCGGCCCTCACGGGTCTCGATCAGCCCGGCGTCCTCCAGCGTGCGGGCCAGCTCGGCCAGCCGCTCCAGGCTCCGCGCCGCGTCGTCGCCGAGCAGGTCCCGGACCTCCTCGATGTCGACCTCGGCCAGGGCACCCGGGCTCGGGGCGGATCCAAGCAGGTGCTCGAGGCGATCGAGGGCTCCCAGGCGCTCCATCAGGCCGGCGGCCTCGGCCATGCCCGGGACCTCGCCGCCGGCGAGTTGGTGGCTCTGTTCCCAGCCCGCGTCCGGGAAGGCACCCTGCAGCCGGCGGCCCAGCTGGTCGACCTGCCAGCGCAGGTCCATGTCGTCGAGCAGCTGGTCGGACAGGGCCTGGAGCTGGGCCCGCTGCTCCGGGGTCATGGACGCCAGCAGGGCCTGCATGGCCGCCATCTGGCGGGCCATCTGCTCGAGCAGCTCGTCGAGGGTCTTCGGCTCGTCTGGGAAGAAGTCGCCGAACTCGGCCATGAAGTCCTCGAACCCGGGGTCCTCGCCACGGTCCCGGGCGTCGAGCATGGCGTTGAGCGCGGAGAGCATGTCCTTCATCCGGGCCATCTGTTCGGGCCCGGCCTCGGAGAGGGCCTCGGCCATCCGGTTGAACTGGCTCGACACCACCTCCCGCCGCAGCCGCTCGACCAGATCGTCGAAGCGCTGCGCGGCCTCGGCCGACACGAAGTCGTAGGCACTGAGCTCGCGCACCTGCCCGGCCAGGTCGGAGGGAAGCAGATCGAGCTGCAGGCGCCGCCCGGCGTTGGCTTCCTCGGCCACCTCCCGCCGGCGGGGGTCGCCGGAGTCGCGGGCCCGGCGCTCGAGGTCGTCCAGGGCGGCCCTCTCCTGGTCGACGACCTCCCGGAGCCGGCGGGCGATGTCGTCGTACACGCCGCCCAGGTCGAACCGCTCCCGCTCCTCCTCCCGCCGGCGCCGCACCCGCTCCATGAGCTCGCGCAGGCCGGTTACCGCGTTCGGGCCACGCAGGCCGGCCGTGCGCTCGCCGTCAGCGGAGGCGAACCCGTCCTGCAGCATCCGGCGCAGGGCGGCGTGGAGGTCACCGTGGTAGAGGACGTCGTCGGTGATCTCGACCAGCACGTCGTCGGCGCCGAGCTCGAATCCGGCCTGGGTGCCGTCCCACCGCGAGTAGCTGGCTCGGTTCGCCACCGGCTACCCGCGACCTCGGTAGATCGCCCGGGAGCCGCGTGACGCGTCCTTGTTGAGCCGCCGCGACAGGTGCAGGCCCTCCAGGACCAGCTCCACCGCGCTGGCCACCGCCGCGGGGGTCTCCCCGCCGGCCAGCGGGACGGCCACGGCCCCCAAGGCCGGCAGCCGCTCGAGGACCTCCACGTAGCTGGCGGACCGGACGTCGTCGCCCACGTGCACCACCGTGCCGCCGTCGAACTCGGCCAGCACGGCCGCGAACCGCCCCACGGGCACCCGCTCCTTGAACACCGCCAGCACGGCCGTCTTGACGATGCGCT
>JALYGL010000115.1 GCA_030777125.1 Actinomycetota bacterium | reverse complement strand
CAGCTGAGCGTGGAGGAGGTGGCCACCGCCCTGGAGAAGCCCCCGGGGGCGGTCAAGGCGCTGCAGCGTCGTGCCCTGGCCACCCTGCGCCGCCGGCTGGCCCCGAGGGCGGTGCGCTGATGAGCCGCTGGCGCCAGAACGGGCACAGGCGGGGTCGGGCCGAGGCCTTTGACGACGCCATCGTCGAAGAGCTCCTCGCCGGCCGTTACCAGGGGGACGCGCCCGATCTCGTCGCCGTGAGCCAGTTCGTGGAGCAGGTGCGGGCCTTCGCCGACCAGCCCGCCCCACCCCCGTCCACCGCTCTGGCCCGAGTCCTCGGCGACTCGGCTTCGGTGAGCGACGCCAGCTGGCCGACGACGGGCCGGGAGTGGCGGAACCTACCCGCTCGGCCCTTCGTGCCGGTCGACGGTGCCCCGCGGGCAATGGGCGCTCGGAGTGGCTGGCGAACCGTTCCCCGGCCTGCGGTGGTAGCGGCCGCCGTGTCCATCATCCTGGCTGCGGCTGTGGTTGCCGCCGGGTCCGCGCGCCTCCTTCCCGGCCCGACACAGGACGTGGTGGCGAACATCGTCCGGACGGTGACGCCCTTCGGCTTTCCTGAGCAGAGGGAACCGGAGCCTGTGCTGCCAAAGGCGCCGGGGGCCAGCACCGCCGCCCCTTCGGACGATCCCGACACCCGCGCCGGCGTCGACTCCTCGCCGCCCGGCCCAGGCCAGCCGGGGACGAACGAGACGGCACCGGCCGGGCCCGTCGGCGCTGACGGCCCACAACCCAATCGGGTGGACGCCGCGCCCAGGCCTGCCGCCCCCCCGGCACCTCGAGCCGCGCCGGCAGCGCCGGGACCGAACGGAGGGCCCTCGCAGGGGACGGCCACCGACCCGGCTCCGCCTTCGCCGCCCAAACCGCCCGACTTCAAGGCCAACCTCAGCGGGGCGACCGGAACGTCGGCCGCAGGGGACCCGGACGGGCGCGGCGCGGCCTTCGTCGATGCCAGGCCGGGCAGAGACGAGTTGTGCTTGACGCTCGTCGTGTCCGGCACCGCTCCGCTCACTTCGGCACACCTGCACGCCGGCGACGTCGGGGTCAGCGGTCCGGTCGTGGCCGCCTTCGGGGAGTCGGCTGCGGGACCGTCAGGGCAGTGCGTCGCCGTCTCTCACCAGGTCATCAAGGAGATTCGGAAGGACCCGGCAAAGTACTACGTCGACGTGCACACCGCCGAGTTCCCGGACGAGGCTCTGCGAGGCCAGCTGGCGCCCTGAGCCGTCGCGGCGGAGGCGATGGCCTTTGACCCGTACCTCAACTTCGGCGGCAACTGCCGCCTGGCGTTCAGTCGCTACCAGGAGTTCGACACGTGCGTCGACCGGTTCGGCACACCGTGGAGCTGTACGGGCTGGCAACGGTCACCGGGAGCCTGGTCGCGCGGCGCTGGTCCACATCGCCACCAACAGCGGTACCGCCGTGGCCGCCTACCGGGTGCTGCGCCAGCCGCCTCCTGCGCTGCGCTCGCCAGCTGGAACCACGCAGTCCTAGGCGGCCTCCGGCATGATGCGCTGATGCGGCGAGCCGCTGTCGTAGGAGTCGCCGGGGCACTCGGTGCCTTGACCCGGTACTGGATCGGGATAGCGATCGGGGCGCGGCCTTCCCATGGGCGACCCTGACCATCAACGGCGGAATCCTCGGCCCCAGCGGCGAGGGCGTCGTGAGGCCGCCTGTGATGAGTACGCCTCGAGCTCACCGAGGAGTGCGGTGGCGCGATCGACCTCGCCGAAGTCCCGCAACCCACAGGCGTACTTGAAGACGATGTTGTCGGCATCCGGATCGTCGACGCATTTGGTGACCCAGTTGAGCGTGTGCTGGACCCACGTCGGCCCGCTGGCGAGGACGGCGTCGACACCTTCTCCGTCGTCCGTGATCAGCATCCGCACATCGGGGCAACTGCTCTCGTAGAGGCGAGCGACGTACACCGAGTACGCCAGGCACTTGACGTTGGCCAACGCACTTTCCTCGCGGCCCTGGTGCATCGACTCCAGGACGCCCTGCACGAACCAGACTCTCGTCACTCCCATCGAGTCCGGCTCCCTCGGCGCGGGCCCAGGTCAGGAAGCGATCGGCCTCCGCCAGCGCTCGATCAGCGTAGGTCTCTCCGGTCGGTGGGTCAGCCATGGTCGCCTCACATGTCGAAGGAACGTCCTCGGGACATGGCCGCCCGCCGGGTGGACCACGGTACCGCGGCGGCTCCGCGTCGGGCTCATGGTCGGTCGAAGGTCCAAGACGCCGGATCTCCATGCAGCACGCCAACCAGGCGATCGCCGGCACGGCCGTCTGTAACATCGGCGAGCCATGAGGCGGATCGTGCGTGTCGGAGCCCTCGGGCTGGGCGATCTCTTCGCCGGGTAAGGCCCATGGCGGCTGAGGCACCGATCGTCATAGAACATCGCAAGGAGCTCACCTACCTGCTGTGCCAGGCGGCCGAGCTCGAGCACGGGCTGATGTGCGAGTACCTCTACGCCGCCTTCAGCCTCAAGCAGCGCACCGGAGCCGGTATGACGAGCGCCCAACTGGAGGCCGTGGAGCGGTGGCGGGGTGTTCTCCTGGGCATCGCCAAGGAGGAGATGCTCCACTGGGCGCTGGTCAACAACCTCCTGACGGCTGTCGGGTCGGCGCCCTACGTGAGCCGGCCCCACCTGTCGGGGCGGGTGGCCGGGTACCCCGCCGGCGTCCAGCTGGCGCTGCTGCCGTTCGGCGAACGGGCCCTGCGCCACTTCGTCTACCTCGAGCGCCCGGAAGGCATGGAGCTCGAGGACGCTGAGGGGTTCGACCACGCCGGTCCGCCCCTGCCGCCACTGCCCGCCAGCGACCTCGTGCCCGCGCCCCAGGAGTTCGCCACCGTCAGTCACCTGTACCGGTCCATCGACGCCGGACTGGCGCATCTGGCCGAGAGGTACGGCGAGCGACGTCTGTTCATCGGTCCGCCCCGGGCCCAGGCGGTGCCGGCCACGTTCCAGTGGCCCGACCTCGTCCCGGTGGCCGACCTGGCCACGGCCGGCGCCGTCATCCGGCGCATCGTGGAGCAGGGTGAAGGGGCGAGGGGCGACTGGCGAGGGGCGCACTACGGCCGGTTTCTGGCCGTGCTCCAGGAGTACCTCGACCTGCGCGCCGCCGATGCCGCGTTCGAGCCCGCCCACCCCGTCACCGCCGCCGGTCGTCGCCGCATCGACGGCGTCGAGCCCGTGGTCCGGATCACGGATGTGGCCACCGGCGCGGTCTCCGACCTCTTCAACGTGACCTACGACCTCGTGCTGCAGATGATCGTCCGCTACTTCGCCTTCGGCCACGAGAGCGACGACCAGCTCCAGGTCCTGGCCGACGCCGCCGTGTCGCTCATGTTCGGGGTGATCAAGCCCCTCGGGTTGCTCCTCGCCACCATGCCGGTGGGCCCCGAGCACCCGGGGGCCACCGCCGGAGCCAACTTCGAGCTGGCCTATCGAGCGAGCTTCCTCATCCCGCACCGGCGGGCTGCGTGGGTCCGCTTCTGCGAGCGGCTGGAGGAGGCGGCCGCGTTCGGCGACTCCGTCGACTCGCGCCCGGAGGCCCGGCAGGTGCTCGACCCGGTGGTCGGGCACCTTCGCGCCGTCGGCACCCAGTTGGGGCGCCACGTCGAGCCGGTCTGATCAGCCGACTCCCCTGCGGTCCTCGTTCTCGACGACGCGACGTGCCAGTTCACGAAGATCCACCTTCAGGCGCTCGGCCCCGCGGCAGAGGATCTCCATGGCTGCCTGCGCCGAGATTCCCTGGCGCCCCATGATGATCCCCTTGGCCTGCCCGATCAGCTCCCGCGTCTGGACGACCTGCCGCAGCTGAGCCAGGCTCTCCTTGGTCTGGGCCGCACGCAGCGCCACCGAGGCGTGGGCGGCGAAGATGGTCCCCACCGCCAGCGAATCTTCGGTGAAGGCCCGGGGCTTCTTGGCGTAGAGGTTGAGCGAGCCCAAGGTGTCTTCAGCAACGAACATGCGCAGCGACAACATGCTGCGCACGCCGGTGACCTCGGCGGCACGGCGGGCGAACCGTGGCCACCGGGCTTCGGTGGCGAGATCGTCCGTCACCAGGGTCAGGTGCTCCTTGATGGCCTGCACGCAGGGGCCGTCGTCGACCTCGAACTGGATGGCGTCGACGGCGGGCCCCACGGCGTCGCTCGACGCAGGGGAGTGCATGTGGCCGTCGTGGACCACGGTCACCACGGAATGGTCGCAGCCGTCCACCGTGACGACCAACAGCTGGCACATCTTGTCCAGTGTGTGTTGCACGTCGGGCTCGGCCAGGAGAACCCGGGAGATCTCCGCGAAGGCCTCGGCCAGTTGCTGTTCCCCGGTTACCTCCGGCACCGGGACAGTTTATGCGGTCCTCGGCTCTCCTCTCATCCTCCATCCTCAGACCGCTACGGCGACGATCAGGCTCTGGGGACCGGCGAGGGAGGCGTGTTCGACGAACCGCCATCCGGCTTGGCCCAGCCACCACGGACCTCGTCGACGCTGTAGACGTCGCCGTCGCGCAGGTGCACGGCGAACTCGCCGGCCATGAGGGCGGCGTGGACCGGCTCGGTGTGGGTCGGGTCGGTCCAGAAGTCGGCGAGGAGGAGGCGGGAGCCGGCTTCGGCCGCGGTGCGGACCCGGCACAGCAGGGCCAGGTTCGCCTCGGGCGACCAGTAGTGGACGAGGTTGGCCACGAGGAACACGTCGTGGCCGGCGGGAAGCGGCTCGGCCATGGCGTCCCCCACCTCCACCGCGACCCTTCCGGCCAGGGCGGCATCGGCCACGCGGCCTCGGGCGACCCGGGCGACGACCGGCAGCTCCAGCACTGTCACCATCCAGGTGGGGATGCTGCTGGGCCACCGCGATCGTCCACCGACCCCGTGCCGCCCCCCACGTCGAGCAGCCGCCGGTGGGGGCCGAAGTCGTAGGTTTTGGCCAGGGCTGCGGCCGGACCGGCCAGGACGGCCTCGGTCCCGGCCGACATCACCTCCTGCAGCTCGTCGTCGAGGTCGAACACCTCCCTGGTCGGCCCACGGGCGAGCGACTGGGCCAGATCGCACCAGGCCGGATAGCTGACCTTGTCCCAGAACCGCAGGAACGGCCGAAGGTCCGCAGGGGTTCTGCCGGCGAGGAAGACGGCTGCCACTTCGCCGTTGCGGTACAGGTCGCCGTCGCGCTCGAGCAGGCCCAGCGCCACCATGGCGTCGGCGCTGATCCGGGCTGAGCGACGGGTCAGCACGGTGCACGCGGCCAGGCCGTCGATGGTCGCACACCGTCGACCCCGGCACCGTGCTCTGCACCGGCAGGCTGAACCGCAACATCGACTGCTCCGGATCGTGGCTGGCCGACCACGAGTACGCCATCGACGACGTGAACCAATGGTGGTTCCTCGCTCGCAGCGGACGGCGGGCCGCGCCAGCAGTCTGGCCACCCATGGCGATCTGTCCCGGAGGGCCCGGCACCGGTCGCACGAGTCGGTCGGCGTCGAGGACGAGTTGCGGGCCTCGTTCGTCCTCGACGGACCTACTGAGGCGCGGCGGGCTTCCTCCGCGACGCCGGGAAGCCGTGGTTCACGGAGGACGAGTCCGTTTCCTGGTGTCGCTGTCGGAGCCCCTGGCCGAGGGGTTCCGGCGGGCCGTGCTGATCGCGTCGATCGCAACCGACGAGCCGTCGGAGGACGGTCCCGGCGTGGTCGTCTTCGACGACTCCGGCAAGGCCGAGTCCATCTCGCCCGCAGCCGTACACGGTCCAGGACCACCTCAACTCGATCTTCGACAAGACGGGGTCCGCAGCCGAGGCGAGCTCGTAGGCCAGGTCTTCCTCGAGCACTACGTGCCGACGCTGGGAGGATGTGGCCGACTCGCCGCCGGCCGGTTCGCCCAGGAACGGACCGGCGCGGTGTCGAGCAGCGCCGTCTCGACCGAATCGCGACCCTTGTCAGGCGGCCCGGCGGGCGCGATCCTGCTCAGCGGGGGAGGGGATCCGGTGCGACACGCAGCTCAAGTCACCTCGATCGACCACGCTGCGGTCGAGGAGCTCCGGGCTTCCTTCGGCGGCGAGATCGTCGGTCCGGGTGACGCCTCCTACGACGAACATCGCAAGGTCTGGAACGGCTCCATCGACCGGCGTCCCGGTCTCATCGCCCGCTGTCGAGGGGTGGCCGACGTCCGGGCCGCGGTTCGGTTCGCCCGGGAGCGGGAGCTTCTCGTCGCTGTGCGAGGAGGCGGTCACAGCTTCCCGGGACTGTCGGTGTGCGACGACGGCATGCTCATCGACCTCGGTCCGATGAAGGGGATCAGGGTCGACCCCGGCGCCCGGACCGCTCGGGCCCAGGCGGGCGTACTGCTGGGCGAGCTCGACCGGGAGACGCAGGCCTTCGGCCTGGCCGTGCCGGCGGGCATCGTCACCCACACCGGGCTGGCCGGGCTCACCCTGGGAGGCGGCATCGGGTGGATCATGCGCAAGTACGGCCTCACGGTCGACCAGCTGATCTCCGTCGACGTGGTCACCGCCGACGGCCAGTTCGTCACCGCCAGCCAGGACGAGAACCCCGACCTCTTCTGGGGTGTCCGGGGCGGCGGCGGCAACTTCGGGATCGTGACCGACTTCGAGTTCCGCCTGAACCCCCTCGGTCCCGAGGTGATGGCCGGTCCCGTCTTCTGGCCGATGGAGGACGCGCCGAAGGTGCTCCGCTTCTACCGTGACTGGCTCGCCGACTGCCCGGACGAGCTCATGACGATCGTCACCCAGCGACGAGCCCCGGCGCTGCCCGTCGTCCCTCCGGAACTGGTGGGCAAGCTCGTCGTCGGGGTGGTCGTCTGCTACGCGGGCTCGGTGGAGGAGGGCGAGCGCGTCGTCGGGCCCCTCAAGCGGTTCGGGTCGCCGGTACTCGACCTGTGCCGGCCCAAGCCGTTCCTGGCGCACCAGCAGATGCTCGATCCGTCGTTCCGGCACGGGTGGTGGTACTACGTCCGGTCCTGTGACATCGCCGAGCTGACCGACAGCGTCATCGACATCGTGGTCGAACACGGGATGCGGATCAGCTCCCCCGTCTCCAGCCTCGCCCTCTGGCAGATGGGCGGCGCGGTGGCCCGCGTGGGCGAGAACGAGACCGCGTTCAACGGCCGGGGCGCCGGGTTCACCTTCAACATCAACGGCAACAGCCAGACCGCCGACGGGTTCGAGGCCGAGCGCCAGTGGGCCCGTGACTACTGGTCGGCACTGGCCCCGCACCACACCAGCGTCTACGTGAACTTCCTTATGGAAGAGGGCGAGGGGCGCATCCGGCAGGCCTACGGCGCCGAGAAGCACGACCGGCTGAAGGCGCTCAAGCGCAGGTTCGACCCCACCAACTTCTTCCGGCTCAACCAGAACATCACCCCGGGCTGAGCGGGGTTCCGAGGTCAGCCCAGCCGGTCGTCGCCGAGCAGGTAGCGCGGGCCGGCACCCAGCGCTGCAGCCCGGTCGCCCGGATTCGACAACCGGCACTTGGAAAGGCTGAGGCAGCCGCACCCGATACAGGAGTCCAGCTCGTCGCGCAGGGCCTCGAGCATCGAGCATCCGGATGCGCCTGTCGAGACGGGACCGCCACGCGGCCGACAGCTGCGTCCAGTCGCGCCGGCTCGGCGCGGCATCGGCGGGAAGGGCAGCGAGGGCCTCGCCGATCTCGTCCAGGGTCAGCCCCACCCGTTGGCCGACCTGGACGAATGCCAACCGGCGCAGGACCTCCCGGGCGTACCGCCGCTGGCCGCCGGTGGTGCGGGTGGACGTCACCAGCCCCTTGTCCTCGTAGAACCGGATGGCCGACACGCTCAAGCCGGACCGGGCCGACACCGCTCCGATGGGCAGATCCTCGTCGGCCATGACCTCATGTCTACCTGAGGTCGGGTGATCGAGGCCGTCCCTCGGGCGAATGCCCTACGCTCCGCCGTCGACATGGCCACCTCCCGGCTGGACGAGCTTCCCGTGTCGTTCGCGCCGCGGGACCCGTCGCCGGCCGTGGCCGCGGCCGTCGTCGAGGCCGGCGGCCGGGTGGTCGGGCCGGAGGAGGCGGAGGCCCTGCTCTGGACCGACTTCTTCGACGCCGGCGGGCTGGCCGACGTGCTGGCGTCGGCGCCGGGGATCCGGTGGGTCCAGCTTCCAGCCGCGGGCGTCGACGTGTTCAGGACACTGGTGGACGACGGCCGGTTCTGGACGTGCGCCAAGGGCGCATACGCGGAGCCGGTGGCGGAGCACGCCCTGGTCCTGGGGCTGGCCGGCCTACGGCGGTTGCCGATGCGCGCCCGGGCCACCGAGTGGGGGCCGTCGGCCGGGACCAGCCTGTTCGACCGCAAGGTCACCATCGTTGGCGGCGGCGGCATCACCGCCGCCCTCCTTCGTCTGCTCGCCCCGTTCCGAGTCGACGCCACCGTCGTCCGCCGCTCCGCTCGGCCGCTCGCCGGCGCCTCGCACGTCGTCGGCCCTGAGCACCTCGACGACGCCCTGGCCGGCGCCCTGTTGGTGGTCCTGGCCCTGGCGCTGACACCGGAGACTGCCGGCATCGTGGGCCGGGACCAGCTGGCGCTCATGGGCCCGGACACCTGGCTGGTCAACGTGGCCCGGGGCGCCCACGTGGTGACCGACGAGCTGGTCGACGCCCTCCGGGCGCGTCGCATCGGTGGTGCCGCCCTCGACGTCGCCGACCCCGAGCCCCTGCCCTCCGACCATCCACTGTGGAGCCTCGACAACTGCCTGATCACGCCACACGTGGCCGACACCCTGGAGATGGCCCAGCCCCTCCTCGCTCGACGGGTGGGCGAGAACGTCCGGCGCTATCGCCAGCGTGAGCCCCTTCTCGGGGTGGTGGACCCGGCGCTCGGCTACTGACGCCGGTCAGGCGGTGATGAGGCTGGCCGCGGCCCACACTGCGGCGATCAGCCCGGCGGCCATCATCACCAGGCTGCGGCCGACGGGGGCCCGGGCCAGCTCACCGTCCTTGGCCTGGCGCGGAGGACGCACGAGGGCCAGGGCGTGGCCGAAGAACAGCGCTGCGCCCAGGGCCAGCAGGAGGTAGGTGAGAAGCTGGTCCCCCAGGAACACCACGCCACGGTACCGCTGCGGCCGTCTCAAGTTCCCCAGGCGTGCGGCCGAGAGAACGAGCGACAGCACCGACCGGGAGCCCTTCCAAGGACGTCCGGCGCCTCCCGTCGGCGCCGGGCCCTCTCACCGGCTCGGCTGCCGTCGCCCGGCCGTGGCCGGCCCGGGGACCGCTCCGGGCCGGCTCAGCCGGACTTCAGGGCGCGGTAGTCGTCGAGGGCCCGCCGGTCCGCCTTCGCTCCGCGCCGCCAGAGCGACATCGTGCCACCGCCGCTGCTCACGCGGGGACCCGCGTCACCGGATCAAGCGGCCGAGCTCAGAGGGCGCGCCTCCCAGAAGTCGCGGACCTGGCCCGTGCGCACGAACGTGTCCTCGCCGCCGCCGAACACCCAGATGGTGCCTCTGCCCACCGATACCAGGGCCACGTCGTCGAGCCGGGAGCCGTCGGCCAGGCACAGGTGCACGCGCCGTCCCTCCAGGGCCCGCAACCTCCTGAGGAGCTCACCACTCATCGGCCGTCGACCTTCTCTCGGGGGGACATCCCCTCTGCCTCATGTCGGCACGGACGGAGCCGCACTGAACGGGCGAACCGCCAAGCACTCACACTTTTTCGATGTGGACGGCCGACTGCTTGTAGTTGGGCTCCCGGGAGATGGGATCGAACTCGTCGACGGTGAGGCGGTTCACGCACAGCTCGTCGTAGTGGAACGGCATGAAGACCTCACCCTTCCGCACGATCCCGGTCACCCGCACGGGCACGCCCTCGACCACGCCTCGTCGCGACGCCATTCGCACCCGGTCGCCGGCGGCGACCTTCAGTCGGGCCGCGTCGGCCGGGTTCATCTCCACCCAGCCCTCGGGGGCGAGCGACTCGAGGATGTCGACCCGTCCGGTCTTGGTGCGCGTGTGCCAGTGCTCGACCGTGCGTCCGGTGTTGAGGAGGAACGGGAACCGGTCGTTGACGGCGTCCGAGACCGGCTCGGGCGACACGCACCACAGCTTCGCCCGGCCCGATGCCGTCTGGAACACCCCGTCGGCGTAGAGGCTCGGCGTGCCGCCGGGGTCCTCCGTGCCCGGCGGGCACGGCCACTGCACGCCGCCGTTGGCCTCGATGCGGTCCCACGTCATGCCGCTGTAGTCGCACAGCCGCCCGGCCGACGCCCGGCCCCACTCCTCGAACGCGTCCTCCGGCCCCGTCCACTTGGAGAACAGCTCGCCGCCCACGCCCAGGGCCTCGGCCATGGCCAGGAAGATGTCGAAGTCGGACCGAGCCTGGCCGGGCGGCTCGACCGCCTTGCGCACGCGCGAAACTCGGCGCTCCGAGTTGGTGTAGGTGCCGTCCTTCTCGCCCCAGATGGCGGCAGGAAGCACCACGTCAGCCAGGGCGGTGGTGGGCGTCTCGAAGCCGTCCTGCACCACCAGCAGCTCGAGCTTGGCCAGCGCCTCCTCGAGGCGGGCCCGGTTCGGGAAGGACACCGGTGGGTTGGTGGCGATGACCCACAGCCCCTTGATGGTGCCGTCGAGGACACCGTCGATGATGTCGGGGTACGCCCGTCCCGGTTCGGTGGGCAGGCGCTCGACGGGCACGCCCCACAAGGCGGCCACCTCGGCCCGGTCGGCCGGCGAGTGCCAGTCGCGGTAACCGGGAAGGGACGCCGTGGCCCCGGCCTCGCGGGTGCCCATGGCGTTGCACTGGCCGGTGATGGAGAAGGGCGCCGCTCCGGCCCGCCCCACGTTGCCGGTGATGAGGCACAGGGTGTTGAGCAGGGTGACCGTCTCCGTGCCCTGCACCGAGTGGTTCACGCCCATCGTCCAGCCGATGAACCCGCGCTGGGCTCGGCCGAAGGCCAGGGCGGCCCGGCGAACGGCGTCGGCGTCGACCCCGCACTCGGCCGCCACACGGTCGAGGTTGTACGACGCCACGTGGGCGGCCAGCTCTTCGAACCCCTCGGTGTGCGCGGCGACGTAGTCGGCGTCGACCAGCCCCTCGTCGACGAGCAGCTTGATCATCCCGTTGAGCAGGACGATGTCGGTACGGGGGCGGACGGGCAGGTGGATGTCGGCCACCATGGCGGTCTTGGTCACCCGGGGGTCGACCACGATCACGGTCGCGGACTCGTTGGCCAGCACCCGCGGCGCCAGCAGGGGGTGGTTGTCGGCGATGTTGGCGCCGACCAGCAGGATGCAGTCCGCCGCCTCCAGGTCGGCGTAGGACCCGGGAGGCCCATCGCTGCCGAAGCTGCGCTTGTAGCCCGCCACTGCGCTGGACATGCACAGGGTGGTGTTGCCGTCGACGTGGCGCAGCCCGAGCCCGCCCCTCGCCAGCTTGCCCAGGGCGTAGAACTCCTCGGTCACCAGCTGGCCGGTGGATATCACCGCCACCGCGTCGGGGCCGTGCTCGTCCAGCAGGCGGCGGAAGCCCCCGGCGGAGGCGGCCAGGGCCTCGTCCCACGTCGCCGGCTCCTGGTCCCCTCCGGCTCGGCGGCGCACCCGGGGGGCGCGGAGGCGGCCGTCGGCGGCCAGGGTGTGGTGCTCGGACAGCCCCTTGGGGCACAGCCGGCCCCGGTTGACGGGATGGTCGGGGTCGCCCATGACGCTCACCGCCCGATCGCCCCGGACGCCGAGCAACATGCCGCAGCCGACCGAGCAGTACCCACACGTCGTCCTCACCCACCGGTCCGGTCGACGGGTGGCGTTGATGACGCCACCCTGCTCGTCGGCCACGTACCCCTCGTCGTCGGCCCGCCGGCCCAGGCCCAGGAACCCGGGCCGCGGCACGCGGACCATCAGCGGGCCGGAAAGAAGCTGCCGGCCACCTTGTAGGGCACGACGGTGACGTAGAACAGAAAGCGTCCGGCCAGCTCCCCCAGGGCGATGACGACCAGGCCCGTGGCCAGCCGGCCTCCGGCGGCGGCCCCGGCCACCGGCACGGTCGCGGCCGACGCCAACAGGAGCAGGCCGGCGCCGGCGATGACCAGGCGACCGGCGAACAGGATCCGGAACCGGTCGAGGAGCAGGAACGCGGTGCCCCGGTGCTGGCGGTCGTTGCGCCGCCGCACGGCCCGGGCCAGCTGGGCATGCACCGCCACCTGGGTCACCGTGCCCGCCGCGGCCACGGCCAGCAGCGCCGCCACCCATCCCGGCCGCAGACGGGTTCGGTCGAGGCACAGGAGGGTGAGCAGGGGCCCGGTCGACGCCGCCGTGGCGAAGAAGGCCACCGGTGTGCGGCGGGAGTTCCAGACCGGCCGGGCCGGCACCAGGTACAGCCGGGCGCTGGCGTAGACCCCGGCCAGGCCCAGGGCGACGGCGACGATCCCGAACCCCGGGAGGGCGTCGTGGGCCCCGGTGACCGCCGCGTAGGCGAAGGACAGGATGGAGAAGGCGGCGAACAGGGCCACCTCCCGGCTCAGCCACGACGTCCGCAGGTTGCGGAGGGCCTTGAGGGCCCGGGTGGGGCGGCCCAGGTGCAGCAGCGAGGCGCTCAGCGCCACCGCCCCGGCGAGGAAGGCGGCCCGGGCGGCGCCGGTCAGGCCCCCCTGCCCGCCGGGGCTGGCGGCGGCCTCCAACAGCACGGCGCTGGCCACCGTGCCCAGGGAAACCTGGGTGAGCAGGGTGAGCACGATGAGCGGCCAGTGCGGCTTCTGGGGCTCGACGCGGTGCTCGTCGGCCGCGGCCATCTCCTTGGGGGCACCCGCGGGCACGGTGATGCGCGTGGTGGACAGGGTGATGTCGGCGGGTGGGAGCCCTGGGGCGTCGGCGGCGCCGTGGTCCGCCCTCCAGGCGGCGACGTCGACCTTCTCCACCCCGATGGCGAACGTCGGACAGGCGAGCACGCAGGCCGGGCTCTGGCCCTCCTCCAGCCGGGGCTTGCACAGGTCGCACTTGGAGACGATCCGCTTGGTCTCGCTGAAGACCGGGACTTCGTAGGGGCAGTTCCAGATGCAGTACTCGCAGCCGACGCACTCGTCGGCCAGGTGAGCCACGATCCCGTTGGGCAGCTTCTCGTAGGCCTTGGTCGGGCAGCCCGACAGGCACGTCGGCTCCAGGCAGTGGTTGCAGGCCATGGACAGGTTGAACCGGCGGGTGTCCGGGAAGGCCCCGCTCTCCAGCTCGCCCACCCTCCGCCAGGCCTCGCCAACGGGCCGGTCGTTCTGCTCGGCACAGGCCACCTCGCAGGAGTGGCACCCCACGCAGGCGTCCATGGCGAAGGTGAACCGGTACTGCTCGCCGGGCTCCAGCGGCAGCAGGTCGGGCCCGCGCTCGGTGACGCCCGGCTTGGGCCGCCGGGACGAGAACGCGACCGGGACCGACTCCTCTGCGACCAGGGTCACGGAAGGGCGACCTGCACCCTGCCGTGGACCAGCCGGACGGGGAAGGTGGCGACGGACACGGCCGGGTCGTCCAGGCACTCGCCGGTGCGCAGGTCGAAGCTCTGCTTGTAGACGGGCGACGCCACCTTCACCCGGTCGCCCCGCGAGCCCACGATGCCGCGTGACAGCACGTACGCCTTGCTGAACGGGTCGTAGTTCGACAGGGCCAGCAGCTGCTCGCCGTCGCCCGCATCGACTCGGAACACGGCGACCTGGAACGGCCCGGCCTTGGCGCACACACCGCGGTTGGGGATGATGCGGTCGACTGGGCACACGTCGACCCAGGTGGTCGTGGGGGCGTCGATCACGGCCATCTCAGTCCTCCGTCCGGGCGGTGCTTCCCGCTCCATGGGTCCCTCGGGCCCCGGCCAGGGCCGGGTCGGGCTTCTCGTGCAGGTGGGCGGGACGGGGCTGGCCCCGCTCGCGGACGAAGACCACGTTGGGGTCGGGCTCGTCGGAGTTCACGAACGTCCGGAAGCGCTCCATGCGCTCCGGGCTCTCGATGGTGGTCTTCCACTCGCAGGCGTAGCCGGCGATGTGGGCCGCCATCTCCGCCTCCAGCTCGTCGCAGATCCCGAGGGCGTCGTCGATGATCACCCGGCGGAGGTGATCGATGCCGCCCTCCAGCTTGTTGAACCACACCGACGTGCGCTCCAGCCGGTCGGCGGTGCGGATGTAGAACATCAGGTAGCGGTCGAGGTACCGGATGACGGTGTCGTGGTCGAGGTCGGCGGCCAGCAGATGGGCGTGCTGGGGGCGCATGCCGCCGTTGCCGGCCACGTAGAGGTTCCACCCCTTCTCGGTGGCGATGACCCCGAAGTCCTTGCTCTGGGCCTCGGCGCACTCGCGGGTGCAGCCGGACACCGCCGACTTGAGCTTGTGGGGGGCCCGCAGCCCTCGATAGCGCAGCTCCAGCTCGATGGCCAGGCTGGTGGAGTCCTGCACGCCGAACCGGCACCAGTTGGTGCCCACGCACGACTTCACCGTGCGCAGCGCCTTGCCGTAGGCGTGGCCCGACTCCATGCCGGCGTCGATGAGACGGCGCCAGATCTCGGGGAGCTGGTCGACCCGGGCGCCGAACATGTCGATGCGCTGGCCGCCGGTGATCTTGGTGTACAGGTCGAACTGCTTGGCCACCTGCCCGATGGTGATGAGCTGGTCGGGCGTGATCTCGCCGCCCGCCACCCGGGGGATGACGGAGTAGGTGCCGTCCCGCTGCAGGTTGGCCAGGAAGTGGTCGTTGGTGTCCTGCAGGGCGGCCTGCTCGCCGTCGAGGATGTAGCCGCCGCCCAACGAGGCCAGCATGGACGCCACCGCCGGCTTGCACACCTCGCAGCCCAGGCCCGAGCCGTGGCTGGCCAGCACCTCCGAGAACGAGGTCAGCCGGTGGACCCGGACGATGTCGAACAGCTCCTGGCGGCTGTAGGAAAAGTGCTCGCACAGGTGGTTGGTGACGACGACGCCGGCCTTGCGCAGTTCGTCCTTGAGCAGCTCGGTGACCACCGGGACACATCCGCCGCAGCCGGTGCCGGCCTTGGTACAGGCCTTGACGCCGGCCAGGTCGGTCTCCCCCCGCTCCGTCACCGCCGCGCAGATGGCGCCCTTGGTGACGTTGTTGCACGAGCACACCATGGCCGTGTCGGCCAGGGCGCCCACGCCGACCACCGCCCCGCCGCCCTCTTCCGACCGCGCCGGAAAGACGAGCTCCTCCACATGCTCGGGCGTGGGCATGTCGCCCCGCACCATCTGCACGAGCGTCTGGTACATGGAGGCGTCGCCGACCAGGATTCCGCCCAGCACCTGGCCGCCGCCCTTCGAGACCACCAGCCGCTTGTAGACGTTGGCCACCGGGTCGGAGAACGTGATCGACTCGCAGCCGGGCGTGGCGCCGAAGCCGTCGCCGAAGCTGGCCACGTCGATGCCCATCAGCTTGAGCTTGGTGGACATGTCGGCGCCGGTGAAGGCGGCGTCGCCGCCCAGGATGCGGTCGGCCACCACCCGGGCCATCTGGTAGCCGGGCGCCACCAGGCCGTAGATCCGACCGCCGGACAAGGCACACTCGCCGACGGCGTAGATGTCGGGGTCGGACGTGCGACAGGCATCGTCGACCACCACCCCGCCCCGCTCGCCCATGGCCAGGCCGGCGGCCGTGGCCAGCTCGTCGCGGGGACGGATACCCGCTGAGAACACCACCATGTCGACGGAAAGGGCTTCGTGGTCGGAGAACGACATCCCGGTCACCCGGCCGTCGTCGCCCGCCAGCACCGAGTTGGTGCGCATGTCGGTGTGGACGGCGACGCCCAGGTCCTCGATTCGGCGGCGAAGGGCGTTGCCACCGCCCTCGTCGACCTGGACGGGCATCAGCCGAGGGGCGAACTCGACCACGTGGGTGTCCAGGCCGAGAGTGCGCAGGGCGTTGGCCGCCTCCAGCCCGAGCAGCCCGCCCCCCACGACCGCACCGGTGGTGCAGCGGTCATTGCGTTCACCACGCAGGCCAAGGGCGTAGTCCCGGATGGCCTCCAGGTCGTCGATGGTGCGGTACACGAAGCAGCCGGTCGACTGCCGCCCGGGCACGGGTGGCACGAACGGGTACGACCCGGTGGCCAGGACCAAGGTGTCGTAGGGGATCCGGAGGCCGTTGGCGGAGACGACCTCCTTGGCGTCCCGGTGGACGGACGCAACCTTGTCGCCCACGTGGACGGTGAGCCCCATCTGGTCGAAGAACCCGGGCGTGACGAGCGACAGCTCCTCGGCCGTGGTCCCGGAGAAGAACGAGCTCAGTCCGACCCGGTCGTAGGCGGGCCGGCGCTCCTCGCAGAAGGTGACGATGTCCCACTCCGCGGTGGCCCCGCGGTCGACCAGGATCTCCAGGAGCTTGTGACCCACCATGCCGTTGCCGACGACGACCAGCGTCCGCCGTCGGGCCGAGGCGAAATCGATGTCGACCGTCATGCCACTGCCACCTCCAGTTCTCGTGCGTCCCGCCAGGTGCGGTGGCGGCCGACCACGCTGAGCGCCGCTCCGGCGGCCACCGCGGCCAGGACCACGAAGCCGGCGGCGAAGCTGCCGGTCGCCCCCTCCAGGAAGCCGAGGGCGAAGGGAAGCAGGAAGCCACCCACTCCTCCGGCCGCGCCCACCAGGCCGGTCACGGCGCCGATCCGGGACGGGAAGCGCTCGGGCACCAGCTGGAACACGGCGCCGTTGCCCGCACCCAGGGCGCCGAGGACCAGGAAGAGCAACAGCACGGTGGCCCCCAGGGGAGGGAGCAGGGCCAGCCCGGCCACCAGGGCGCCCACCGTACCCAGCACTCCGGCCAGCACCCGGGCGCCGCCCAGACGGTCGGCCAGGGCCCCGCCGACCGGGCGCACGAACGAGCCCGCCGCCGCGCACAGAGCGGCGTAGCCGGCGGCCGTGACCTTGGTCAGGCCGAACCGGTCCACGAAGAACATCGGCAGGTAGGAGGTGAGGCCGACGAAGCCGCCGAAGGTGACCAGGTAGAACGTGGACAGCCAGCGGGCGTCGGGCTGGGCCAGCAGCCTCAGGCTGGCGGAGCCGACGAGGCTCGGGTCGTGCCCCGCCGGCCGGGGTGGCTCCTTGGCCAGCACCGCGAACCCCACCCAGGCCAGAGTCACCGGGATGGCGGCCAGGCCGAAGGTGGCGTGCCAGCCGACGTGCTCGGCCAGCCGGGGGGCGGCCAGGGCGGCGATGAGCGTGCCGGAGTTGCCGGCTCCGGCGATCCCCAGGGCCAACCCGCGGTACTCGGGCGGGTACCAGTACGCCGCCAGTGGCAGGGCCACGGCGAAGCTGGCCCCGGCCACGCCCAGCAGCACACCGATGCCGAGCACCTGGGCGTAGGTACCGCCGGCGAAGGCGCCCCAGGCCAGGGGCACCAGGGTGAGGCCCAGGGTGACCAGCCCCGTGCGCTTGATCCCCACCCGGTCGGCCAGCGCGCCGATGATCAGCCGGAAGGCGGCGCCGCCGAGGGGTGGGACGGCCACCATGAGGCCCTTCTGGGCCGGCGACAGGTCGAGATCGGCGGCCACGTAGGCGCCCAGCGCGCCGAGCAGCACCCACACCATGAACGAGACGTCGAAATGGAGGAGGGCGGCGGCCAGGCTCGGTGGGTGGCCAGCCGAACGAAAGCCCTTGGCGGACATGGCGACCAGCCAAGCGGACGCATGTGTTCGGTTGGTTCCCACAGTGTGAACAGCACGCGACCAGCCACGCACGGCCGCACCCCGGCGGCTGTGAGCGGTGGGGTCAGAGACGGGTCAGTTGGCGTTCTCGGTTCCGCGACACGTCTTGAATCGCTCGTTCACACGCGGCGGCCACGATGAAGGCTTCTATGCCGCTGCAACCGCTCGAGGGGTTCGCCGTCGGAGTCACCGCCGACCGCCGCTGGGAGGAGCAGGCCGAGCTCCTCTCCCGCCGGGGCGCGTCGGTGGTGCACTGCCCGACCATCACCACCCTCTACCTGGCGTCCGACGACGACCTGCGGCGGGCCACCATGGCCGTGATCGACGGGGCCCCCGACTACCTGGTGGTCACGACGGGCATCGGTATCCGGGCCTGGCTGGAGACGGCGGCGGCGTGGGGGCTGGGCGACCGCCTGGTCGACGCGCTGGCGCGGGCCCGAATCGTGGCCCGGGGGCCGAAGGCCGCGGCCGCGGTCCAGGCCGGCGGTCTGGAGGTGTGGGAGCGCTCGGCCACCGAGCAGATGGACAACGTGCTGGCCCTGCTGCTGGCCGAGCCCCTCGCCGGGAAGAGGGTGGCCATCCAGGAGTACGGCATGAAGAGCCCGGAACTGAGCGAGACGCTCACCGGCGCCGGTGCCGACGTGGTCGAGGTCCCCGTCTACCGGTGGCGCCGTCCCGACGACGCCGGCCCCGCCCTGCGCCTGGTGGAGGCGGTCACGTCGGGCCGGCTGGACGCGGTCACGTTCACCAGCGCCCCGGCGGTGCACAACCTGTTCGACATCGCCGCCGAGCACGGCGTGGCCGACGACCTGCGGTCGGCCTTCAACGGCGGCGTCACCGCGGCGTGCGTCGGCCCGGTGTGCGCGGGAGGCGCTCGCGGGGAGGGCGTGGCCCAGCCCCTCGTTCCCGGCGTGGGGCGGCTCGGCCTGCTGGTGCGGGCGCTGAGCGACCACTTCCAGGACCGGCGGCGCACCCTGGTCCTGAACGGCACGGAGTTGATCGTGCAGGGGTCGGCCGTCCTGGCCGGCGGGTCCCAGGAGGAACTCACGCCCCGGGAGCGGGCCCTGTTCGAGCTGCTGGCGGCGACGCCCGGAGCGGTGGTGTCCCGCCAGACGCTGCTGGCGTCGGTCTGGGGCTCACCGGACGCCGACGCTCACGTGCTCGAGGTCACCGTCGGTCGCCTGCGTCGCCGGTTGGGCCCCTGCGGCACGGCGGTCGAGGCCGTCTCGGGCCGCGGCTACCGGATCATCCCGGGCCGGACGGGCCCGGACGCGGTGGTGCTCTGAGGTCCGAGCGGCGGGGGCACCGCCCCGCACCACACACAGCACCGAGGGACGTTGACGAAGCGGCTGCCGAGTTGCACCTGCTGGCCGCCGCGAACGTCGTGGCGGCCGGACCGGCACCGGAGCCGACGCCACAGGCCGCCCGGGTGGCGGTCGCGCGACGCCCACCAGGAGAGCAGGTGGTCCCACCTGCCGCCGTGGAAGCGATCGGGGCGGGCGCGGCCCGGGCGGGTACGGGTGGAAGACCGCGTCCTCCTGGCCACGATGCCGTCCCGATCGAGCTCGCCGGCCACGCCGAACCGGTAGGGCGCGGTGCCGGGCACCGCCGGTCCCGCGTCCCGGTGTTCCGCCATGTCCGCCTCCTCTGACGTCCACCGTGCCACCGGTCCACCGACGCCGCAATGGATGACCTGCGCATGTAGTGGGCCGGCCGTCATCGGCACTGCCCGCACGGGCACCAGGCGCGGAGAACGTCCCAGGCGTAGATGCCGGTCGAGTGCCCGTCGTTCCAGGCGATGCTCAACCCCCAGTTGCCGACCTGGTGCGCCGACTCCACGCGGAGCTCCCGGGGGGTGCCGGGGGCGGGCCAGACGGTCTGGCCCTCCTGGCGCATCCCCCGGCACCGGGCGCACTGGCATCGCAGCCGGAGCTCCGCCAGCCCGAAGCGGCTCACATGGCCGTCCTCCCAGGTCACGGTCACGCTCCGCTGGCGGTCGATGTCGATGTCGACGGGCACCGGCACCCGACCGGTCTACCCCACCGGTCGGCCGTAGGATCTGGTTTCATGAGACGCCTGAGCCGGTTCGCAGCGGTCGTCGTGCTGGCCGCGGTCGCCGTCGCGTGCGGTTCGGACTCCGACGAGCCGGCCGCGCCCTCCCCCACCACCGACGTGCCTCAGGCCGCGGCCGGGGCCGCATCTCCGGGCGCGGCGAAGCCCACCTGTGAGCTGCTCAGCCGCGAGGAGGTGGCCGAGGCCCTGGGCAACCCGGTGGCTGCCGGCGTGCCCGCGGGGAAGGACTGCGCGTGGGGCACCGACGTCGACGGCGGCACCAGCCTGAACCTCACCGTCGACAAGCCCGCGGCCAACCAGGTGGGCACCACCTGCGACTTCCGCAAGGGCAGCGTCTCCAAGGAGAATCAGGAGCAGGTCGGGGGGGTGGGCAAGTCGGCGATCTGGTCGGTGCAGAGCCTGTCCCTGTTGACCCAGGGCAACCTCGTCGCCTGCTACGACAACGCAGTGGTGTGGGTGATCGTCACCGGCGAGAAGGAGCCTGGCGCCCTGAAGTCGACCGCCACCAAGGTCGCCGACAAGGTCCGCAGCCGGGTCTGAAGGCTACGGCCCGACCGGCCTCGAGGCCGGGCGGGTAGGTGCCCGTCTTCGCCGGCCACGCCTCCGCCCCCCTCAGTCTGTTGATCGCCAACGTCGCAGTTCTGCGCCAGGGAGGCCGTACCGCGACCCGGCGCCGCCGCTTCAGCGGTGCGCCACCTAGCGCCAGTACTTCCCGTGCTCGGGGCAGTCGTACCGGGTCCCGTTGCACGCCGGGCAGGTCGCCCGTCCGTCCGCCTGCCGACCGGTTCCCTTGCAGGTCCCGCACGACTTGACCTTGCGGTTGCACTGCTTGCACCTCTCTGCTGCCATATGACGTCGACTCCTTGCTCGATGTGGCCGCTGTGAATCTAGACCGGCTTCCATCAAGGTATGCGCAAGCTATTATGCGTGGGTGCCGCCGGGCGTTCCGCCGCTTCCCACCCTGTCCGCTCCGAGGCGCCACCGCGGTGACCAACGCCGTCTCGACGCAGCGGCCGAGCTCCTGCGGGCCCTGGCCAACCCCCACCGGCTGGCGATCGTGATCGAGCTGGGCACCGGCCCGCGCTGCGTCCACGAGCTGGTCGACGCCCTGGGCATCTCCCAACCGCTGGCCTCGCAGCACCTGCGGGTGCTCAGGGCCGTCCACGTGGTGCGATCGGAGCGCCGGGGCCGCGAGATCGCCTACTCGCTCGGCGACGACCACGTCTCCCACATCGTCCACGACGCCGTCGTCCACACGGGGGAGATGGTGCACTGAGCGCCGCCAACGGGCACGACCGGCTCCCCCCCGCTCCCGAGTCGTCACGCCTCCACGAAGAGGTGGCGGTGCGCCTGGCGTCGTTCGACCAGCGGTACACCTCCAGTCGTCGAGCGCTGGTCGAGGCGCTGCTGGCGGCGGGCCGTCCGGTGGCCATGCCCGAGATCCTCGGCGTCGCCGCAGGCGTTCCCCAGAGCTCGGCGTACCGCAACCTCACCGTGCTGTGCGACGCGGGCGTGGCCCGGCGGCTGGCCGGCGCCGACGACGTCGGGCGTTTCGAGCTGGCCGACGACCTCAGCGGCAACCACCACCACCACCACCTCATGTGCTCCACGTGCGGCCTGGTCACCGACGTGTGGGCGTCTCCCGCCCTCGAGCGCTCGCTGGCCGAGGCCGCCCGGGTGGCGTCGGTGGAGACCGGGTTCGAGGTGTCGGCCCACCGCATCGACCTGGTCGGGCGCTGTCCGGACTGTCGCTGAGCCCGCTCAGGCGCGCAGGGCCGGCCTCCGCACCGAACGCAGAGCGGCCGACCCGACCAGCGACAGGGCCAGCAGCCCGGTGGCGGACAGGGCGATGGCCGCGCCCGCGGCGACGCTCCACACCGCCGACACGCTGAGGCCGAGTGCCCCACTGGCGGCACCGAACCCGGCGGCCAGGGCCATGGCGTGGCCGACCCGTTCGGCCCACACGCGCGCGGCCAGCGCCGGGACGGTGAGCAGGGCCACGGCCAGGAGGGTGCCGACCGCCGGGACGGCGGTGACCAGGGTGATCGTCACCAGCGCCAGCAGGCAGGCGTCGAGCACCACGGTCCGGTAGCCGAGGGCGGCGGCCCCCTCGGGGTCGAACGCCCCCAGGACGAGCTCCTTGTGCAACGCGGCCAGGACGACGAGGACGACCACGCCGACGACGACGGTGGTGCCGATGTCGGCCGCGGTCACCGTCAGGACCGACCCGACGAGGAACTCGGAGAGGTTGGCGGTGGCTCCCGTGCGGGCCGACAGCACGACGACGCCGAGGGCGAACGAGGCGGCCAGCACCACGCCGATCACGGACGCGTCGTCGAGGGCTTTCCGGGTCCCGAGGGCGACGACGGCCAGCACCACCAGCAGCCCGAACGCCGACCCGCCCACGAACAGGCTGATCCCGGCCACCGACGCCAGCACCACGCCCGGGAAGGTGGCGTGCGACATGGCCACCACGAAGAACGGCAGCCGGCGGAGGAGGACATGGACGCCGACCACCCCTGCCAGCGCCCCCACCAGCACGGCCTCGGCCATCGCCCGCCGGAAGAACGGCGAACCGAAGCTCTCCACCAGCTCACCCACGGGCCAACCGCCCGCTCACAGGGCCGCTCGGGCCCAGGCCGCCCGCACACCTGTCACCGCGGCCACCACGAGGAAGCCGGCAGTGATGGCCAGCACCACGGTGGCGCCCGCGGCCAACCGCACCCCGTGGGTCACCGACGCCTCGTAGCTGGCCGCCAGTCCCAGCCATCCGCACACCACGACCAACCCCGCGGCCACCGCCATCATCGAGCCGACCCGCCGGCAGCACAGCCGGGCCGCGGCCGCCGGCGTCACCAGGAAGGCGACCAGCAGGACGGTCCCGACGGCCCGCACCGCGGCCACCACCGACAGGGCCACGGCCACGTTGAGCACCAGGTCGAGGAACCACGTCGGGTACCCGGCGGCGGCCGCGCCCAGGGGGTCGAACGCCCGAAGGATGAGCTCCTTGTGCACGGCCATGATCAGGGTGACGCACACGACCACGATCACCGCGGTGTGGATCAGCTGGCGGGCGTCGACGGTGAGGATGCGCCCGAAGAGCAGGGCCGTGAGGTCGCCCTGGAAGCTGCGGCTCCGGGACACGGCCAGAACGCCGGCGGCGAAGAAGGTGGCGATGAGCACGGCCAGGGCGGCGTCCGGGTCGATGCGTGGCCGGCGGGTCAGCACGGTGAGGAGCACCACGGAGACGGCGGCGGCCACCAGGGCGCCCAGCAGCAGCGAGTACCCGGCGGCGAAGGCGATGGCCACGCCGGGGAACACGGTGTGCTGAAAGGCCTCGGTGGTGAACGCCAGACGGCGGAGCAGCACGTGGGTACCGACCACGCCGCCCAGGACAGCCAGCAGGACCACCTCGAGCAGGGCCCGCTGCATGAACGGGACACCGAACGGGTCGATCAGGAGGCGGCCCACCGGCCCGGCCGTCAGCGAGCGGTGACGATGGTGCTGCCCCCGGCCAGCACCACCGCCGCCGGCCCGTACGTCTCGGCCAGCAGCTCCGGGGTGAGCGCCTTGTCGATGGGCCCGAAGGCCACCTGACGGCGGTTGAGCAGGCAGGCGTGACCGCAGACGAGGTGGGCGACGGCCAGGTCATGGGTGGCCATGACCACGGCCACGCCGTCGGCGCGCAGCCGGGCCAGCACCTCCACGAACGAGTCGGTGGTGGCGGTATCGAGCCCCGTGAAGGGTTCGTCCAGGAGAAGCAGCCGAGCCTCCTGGGCGATGGCCCGGGCCAGCAGGACCCGCTGGCGCTGGCCGCCGGACAGCGTGCCGAACCGGTCACCGGCGCGCGACGAGAGCCCGACCTGGTCGAGGGCCCGGCGGGCGGCGTCGACGTCGGCCGGCGACGGGCGGCGCACCCAGCCCACCCGGCGGTAGCGGCCCATGACCACGACGTGGAGGGTCGAGACCGGGAACTCGGGGTCGAGAGCCTCCGCCTGCGGGACGTAGGCGACGGAGCCTCGGGCCTGGGCCGGCGACTTCCCGAGCACCTCGATGTGGCCGGCCACCACGGGGGCCAGGCCCAGGATGGCGCGGATGAGCGTGGTCTTGCCGGCCCCGTTCGGCCCGATGAGGGCCAGGGCGGCGCCCGGTTCGACCTGTCCGGTGACGCCCTCCACCACCGGCTCGCGCCCGTAGGCGGCGATGACGCCGGTCAGCGACAGCGGCAGCGGCCCGGCCTCAGCGGAGGTTTTCAACGATCACCCGGGTGTTGTGGCGCATCATCTTCAAGTAGCTGTCGCCGTCGCTGCCGGCCGGGCCCAGGCTGTCGCCGTAGAGGGCGTCGTCGCCGGCCACCACCTTGACCCCTGCCTCCCGGGCGATGGTCTCGGCCGCCTTGGGCGGGAGGGATGCTTCGGAGAACACTGCTCTGGCCCCTTCGGCCTTGACCCGGTCGACCAGCTCAGAGAGGTCGCGGCTGGAGAGCTCGGCTTGGCTGTCGAAGCTGGGGATGACCGAGCCGACGAAGTCGAGGCCGTACCGCTCCACGTAGTACCCGAAGGCGTCGTGGTTCGTGACCAGTTTCTTGTTGGAGAGCGAGCCGATGGCGGCGCGGATCTCGGCGTCGAGAGCCTCGAGCTGGGCCGCATAGGCCGCTTCGTTGGCGGAGTAGGTCGACGTGTTCTCCGGGTTCACCCGGGCCAGGGCCCGCGACACGTTGGCCACCATGGTCCGCGCTCTGGTGACGTCGAACCAGACGTGCGGGTCGCCACGTCGCAGCTCGATCCCCTCGGTGGCGTCGACCACCGGAGCCTCGGCCTCGGCCGTCTCCAGGGTCGGCTCGAGCCAGTCGTCGAGGCCGGCCCCGTTGCGGAGCACCAGATCGGCCCCCCGCACGGCTTCGATGTCGGCGGGTGTGGGCTCGTAGTCGTGGGCGTCGACGTTGGCCTTGATCACGTCGTGGACCTCCACCCGGTCACCGCCCACGACCCGGGCGAAGTCGCTCAGCTGGGTGGTTGTGGTGACCACTTCCACAAGTCTGCCAGAGACGACCGCTCCGGCCTCCGCAGAGCCTGATGGCGCCGCCGTCTCCGTGCCGCACGCGGCAAGGGCGAGGAGCAGGGAGGCTGCGACGCCCACTGTGCGCATGTGGCGCAGCATACTAGGAATGAGTCTCACTATCTAGAGGGCGCCGCCGTGCGATTACGTTGAGTCGTGTGGAGGAGTCGGACACGAGATCGGACCGCCCAGAGTCGCGACGCCGGACGGGGATGAGCTCTTGGGTCGCGGGCGTGACGGTCTTCTTCACCTCGGGCGCGGTGCTGGTCTTGGAGATCCTCGCCCTTCGGCTCCTGGCTCCGTACATAGGCGTGACGCTCGAGGCGTACACCGCGACCATCGCCACCGTGCTGGCGGGTATCTCCGTCGGCACCTGGGTCGGTGGGTACGCCGCAGACCGCTTGGAGCCCCGACGCCTCCTGGGCCCGCTCATGCTCGCGGGGGGAGGGCTGTCGATGCTGGCGGTACCCCTGGTGCGGATGCTCGGGTCGTCGAGTGGCGCGTCGGCTGTCGGGCTGTCACTGGTGGGGTTCTTCGCCCCCGCCGCCGTGCTCAGTGCGGTGGCGCCGACGGTGGTGAAGCTGCAGCTCCAGGACCTGGCCGCTACCGGCCGGGTCGTCGGGCGGCTGTCGGCGCTGGGTACGGCCGGCGCCATCACCGGGACCTACCTCGCCGGCTTCGTCCTGGTCGAAGCCGTGCCCACCTCGACCTCGATCCTCGTGGTCGGAGGAGGGCTCATGCTGGCGGGCATGGTGATGTGGCTCTGGCTGTGGAGGAAGAGCCTCGGAGTGGCCACCGCGGTCGCCATCCTGGGTGTCGCCGGAACGGGCCTCGGCGCGGCGACGGCAGAGACCTGCGACGTCGAGACCGTGTACCACTGCGCTCGCGTCGTCGACGACGCGTCGCGTCGTGGCGGACGGCTGCTGGTGCTCGACACCGTGCGCCACAGCTACGTGGACCTGGACGACCCCACCCACCTGCAGTTCGACTACGCCCGGGTCTTCGCCGACGTGATCTCCGCGGCGGCGCCGCCAGGGCCGCTGCGAGTGCTGCACGTCGGCGGCGGGGGTTTCACGCTGCCGCGGTACCTCAGGGCCGTCCGCCCGGGTTCGACCAGTACCGTCCTCGAGATCGATCCCGGCCTCGTCCAGCTGTCCCGGGAGCATCTCGGGCTCAATACCGGTCCTGACCTCGACGTCCGGATCGGCGACGCCAGACTGCTCCTTCGATCGGTCGACCGGGCCGTCCATGACCTCGTCCTCGGCGATGCCTTCGGCGGGCTGGCGGTGCCGTGGCACCTCACGACCGAGGAGTTCCTGGTTGAGGTGCGGGCCACTCTCCACGACGGCGGCATCTACCTCATGAACCTCATCGACTACCCCCCGATGCGATTCGCCAGAGCCGAGGTCGCCACCCTGGCCCGGGTGTTCGACGACGTGGCCGCGATCGCTCCGCCGGACGTGTTCGACGGCCGTGGGGGAGGCAACGTGGTGCTCGTCGCCAGTGTCGGTGCGCTTTCCAGCGAGCACATCGCCACCGCCATCGCCGATCGCCAGGGCGACGAAGTGGTCCTCTCCGGCGCCGCCGTGCGGGACTTCGCCGAGGGGGCGTCGGCGCTCGTCGACGACTGGGCCCCGGTCGACCAGTGGTTGAGCCGCTCCCGCCGGCCCTGATCCAGCCAGCGCTCCGGCGCCGGAGATCTACCTACCTGCGCCCAACGGGTGACGGCGGCGGACGGCCTTCTGCTTCGAACCCCTTCGCTCCGGCGACGACCCCGAGGACAGGGTGGCGACCTTGCGGTACCGGCCCAGGTACTCGGCCGTCAGGTTGCGCAACTCGGCGATGCCGGCAGCCGAACGCTCCAGAGCCTCACGCCCGGCGGAGGTGAGCTCGTAGACCCGGGGCACGGGGCCAGCCTTGGGCGGCGACCACGCCGACGTCACCAGCTTGGCCGCCTCGAGGGCGCGGAGCTCACGGTAGATCGGGCCGGGGCCGTTCCAGTCGAAGCCCAGAGGCTTGAGCCGCTCCATGAGCTTGTACCCGTGGTCCGGGGACTCGGCCAGGAGCAGGAGCAGGCACGGCGTCAGCAACGCACGGGGCGGGCCCGGCTCTCCCTCGACATGGTCTGCCATCCGTCGCTCGCTTCCGCTGTATGTCACCGACCTAGAGTACACCTGAGAATAGTGGCGGCGTGACTGTTTCGGCGCCGCTCGACAGAGGGGCGGAAGCGCCCGGGGTGGGTACGCGGCGACGTGATGGAGGGAGGAGCGCCGGCACCGACCCGGTTGGCCCGCCGGATCACCACCTTCGACGCGGTGGTCATCGGCCTGGGGTCCATGATCGGGGCCGGGATCTTCGCCGCCATCGGGCCGGCGGCGAAGGCGGCCGGCAGTGGCCTGCTCGTGGGGCTGGCCGTCGCCGCTGTGGTCGCCTACTGCAACGCCACGTCGTCCGCCGAGCTGGCCGCCGCCCACCCGGAGTCGGGGGGCACATACGTCTACGGACGCGAACGCCTCGGTTCGTTCTGGGGCTATCTGGCCGGGTGGGGGTTCGTGGTGGGGAAGACGGCGAGCTGCGCGGCGATGGCTCTCACCTTCGGCGCCTACGCCGCTCCCCACCTGCGCCGCCCGCTTGCCGTTGCTGCGGTGGTGCTGGTCACCGCGATCAACTACCGGGGCGTGCGCCGAACGGTGTGGGTGACCCGCGCCGTCGTGGCGGTCGTGCTCGCCTCAGTGGGTGCCGTGGTCGTCGCGGCTCTCGGAAGCGGCGAGGCCTCGGTCGAGCGCCTCGGGCCCGTCGTGGCCGGAGGGGTCGGCGGGGTCCTCGAGGCCGCCGGCCTGTTGTTCTTCGCCTTCGCCGGCTACGCCCGCATCGCCACTCTGGGCGAGGAGGTCATCGACCCGTCCCGGACGGTCCCGCGGGCAATCCCCCTGGCCCTCGGCATGGCTCTGGCGGTCTACGCCGTCGTCGCCGGCTCCGTCCTGTTGGCGGTTGGGCCGGACCGGCTGGCGGAGTCGACCGCGCCCTTGGCCACCGCAACCCGAGCCGGCTCCCTCGACTGGCTGGCGCCGGCGGTGGCGGTGGGGGGCGCCGTCGCCGCCCTCGGCGTGTTGCTGTCGCTGATGGCGGGGGTGAGCCGGACCGCGTTCGCCATGGCCGCCAACCACGACCTGCCAGGCGTCCTCGCCGCCGTCCACCGGATCCACCGGGTCCCACACCGCGCCGAGCTGGCCGTCGGCGCTGTCGTGGCCGGCCTCGTCCTCGTCGCCGACCTGCGCGGGGCCATCGGGTTCAGCTCCTTCGCCGTCTTGAGCTACTACGCCATCACCAACGTCGCTGCCTGGACCCTTCCCGCCGACCAGCGACGGTGGCCGAGATGGCTGACGGCCACGGGAGCCGCCGGTTGTGCCGCGCTAGCGTTGGCGTTGCCTCTGGGCAGCGTCGTCGCAGGGGCCGGCGTCCTCGGATGTGGGGCGGGAGTGTGGGCGATTCGCGAGGGGGTCATCGGTCGCAGGCAGGCGGCGGGCCGCTGACATGTTGAACCGCCGCCAGTTCCTCGCCGCCGGCCTGGGCGGCGCCGGAGCGCTTGTGGCCGGCGCCGGGCTCGCAGACCGGGTGTGGCCGTTCCTGACCCGCGAAGACCTCGTCCCTGGTGAAGCTCCCGATGGGCGGTTGGCCGCCGAGGCGTGGGCCGCCGGCCCCGACCGTCTGACCTTCGCCGCCCTGGGGGACAACGGCAGCGGGGGACGCCAGGCGATGGCCGTGGCGGCGCGCATGGCCGAGACCTACCGGCAGGCGCCGTTCGGCCTCGTCGCCCTCCTCGGCGACATCTGCTACTACGGCAACTTCGAGGATCGCTTCGACGACGTGTTCGCCCGGCCGATGCGTCCGTTGCTCGACGCCGGCGTGGGCTTCGAGCTGGCCATCGGCAATCACGACGAGGACCTCCGCCACAGCGACGAGGGGATGGCGGAGATCGAGGCTGAGCTCCGCCTGCTCGGGACTCCCGGCCTCCACTACACCACGACCCACGGTCCGGCGCAGTTCTTCTACCTCGACTCCAGCGCGCCCGGCGGCCTGTTGGCCGACGGCCACTCCGAACAGAGAGAGTGGCTCGATGACGCGCTGGCCGGCTCGTCGACCCGATGGAAGATCGTGGTCCTGCACCACCCGCCCTACTCCTCCGGGCGGCACGGCTCGACGCCAGGCGCCAAGGAACGGCTCGAGCCGGTCCTGAGCCGCCATGGTGTGGACCTGGTCCTCGCCGGCCACGACCATCACTATGAGCGCACCCACCCCATCGACGGCATCACCTACGTCGTCAGCGGTGGAGGCTGCAAGACCACGCCGGTGGGTCGAAGCCGCTTCACCGCGGTCGCCGAGTCGACCCTGGAGTTCCTTCTGGTCGAGATCGTCGGCGACCGCTTGGTCGGCACCTCCATCCGACCCGACGGCGAGGTCGTCGACCGCTTCTCGCTCACCGCGAGGGACGGTCGATGAGGCGTCACGTCGTCGACCACGTGGCGCCGCCGATCTACGGCGCGGTCGACTTCGCCGTCATCATCGCCCCCGCCCTCTACCTGAAGGCGGCGGCCGATCGCGCCGGCATGGGCGTGACAGAAGGCGTCGATCTCCTCGTGGCCAGCGCCGTGATCGGCGCAGCCCACGCCGTACTGGCCTGGTCGCGACTGCGATCCGAGAAGCGTGTCGCCCGACGCAGAGCCGATCTCTGGATCGCCGCCATCGACGCCCTGGTGGTGCTGGCGCTGGGCGCGACCCTTCTGCTCATCGCCGTGCTCCATGGCTTCGCCGACGGGCACGCCACGTTGGCCGACCGCGGGTATCCGGTCGTCGCCCTCTGGGTCGGCATACAACTCCTGGCCGTCACCGGCGCCGAGGCCACCGGCTGGCTGGTGTTCTGGTGGCTCGAGCCCCAGGAGCCCAAGGCTGCCGAACACCTGCCCGCACGCCGTTGAACCGGGGTGCCACTCGAGGGCACGGGAGTACGAGCACGCGGTCGCTCACGCCCGTCTGGCTCGGCGGGTCCGGGCGAAGGGTGGCGGTCATCGCCGGGGTCGGCGACAAGGCACGCTCCGTCCGCAAGAAGAGGGACGAGTGCGAGGCTCGACAGGGTTCGGCGGGGAGCTCTCGCTCCCGTCAGTCTCCCAGGGCGGACGGGGTCAGGGCAGGCGCGGTAAGGAGCTTCCGCTCGTTGCGACTGCCTATGTGGACGACGTCATCGCCTCGCCGGACCTCGAGTGAGCCCAGTACCCGGAACTCCATGCCTTTCTCCGCCGCCATGGCGGGCTCCGTATCCAGCTTACCTGCGGGTCTCGGAAGCCGATCGTCTTGCGAAACTCACTCGGGGGGTGCTCGTTCCGTCGAGCCGCTCCGAGCGACGGGTTGTCATTGCGGGGTACTCTGGCCAGGCAGCGGCCGTTGAGCACGGGCTGTTGGTCGCCTTGAGCATCGAGGGCGCTTCACCGCAAGGGAGGTGACTCCTCATGGTCGACGGCTCAGGCTTCTCACTGGTGTTCAGTCGCGCCCTGGGCCAGGTTGTGGTCCACGTCCACGGGACACTTGATGCGACCACCGCTCCGGCTCTGAACGCTCGGCTGGTCGACATCATCGACGGTCAGGGCAACCGCCAAGTCGTCCTCGACCTCCGGAAGATGGCCGCTGTCGACGCCGCGGGTCTCGTGGTCCTTGCCGATGCCCTGAAGCGCATGGACGATCGCGGCGGCGACCTTCTGCTGAGCGGGCCGACAAGCTCTGTCGAGGAGCAGCTTCGAGCTGTCGGCCTGGATAAGACCTTCGGCATCACTCCGGAGTGGATGCACCCAGCTCGTGGCCGCATCGGCGCGAGCCGAAGATGAGAACACGACGGCGCCCGGTGAACTGAGTCAGCACCTGGTTCCCTAGCTGGCCTCCGCTGCACTGAGCCAGCAACAGCGAAGCTGGTCCACGAACGCGGCGCGCCCTATCCCCTCCATTTCGAGGGCGTAGAGCAGGTCCCGCACCAGCACCAGGTAGAACTCCCGGCCTTCGTCGGGGGCGGGGGACTGTCGTCCGTCTTCAACCTCGACAGCCAGCTGCGCGTCGAGCCGCAGGAGCCCGTGGACTAGATACTCCAGCTCGTCGGGGTCGACATCGACATGCCATCGGAAGGTGCCCTCTGCAGTGCGGTGCGAGCTCTTCCACTGCGCCAAGTAGCCACCGGGACCGAAGAGCAGTGGCGGGCAGGAGAATCCCGTGGACGGATCGTTTCGGAGATCACGGCACACTTCATCGGCCCAGCTGATCCAGGCCACCGCACTCGCCCGTGCCACCGGGCCTACGTCGACCCTCACCTGGCTGCCGAGCTCGTCGGGCGCTGGCGGCCGGCGCGCCACGTCTTGCGCAGCCTGCGGCGTTCGTCTTCGTCCTTGCCGCCCCACACGCCAGCTTCCTGGTTGGTCTCGAACGCGAACCGGAGGCAGGCATCCTGCACAGGGCAGGACCGGCACACCGCCTTGGCCGCGTCAATCTGGTCGATGGCCGAGCCGGTGCTCCCCACTGGGAAGAAGAGGTTCGCGTCGGTGTGCCGACAGGCGGCCTGGTGTCGCCAGCCGTCGTTGTCCCACTCGGAGACGGTGTTCCAGATCGCGGTCATATAGCGCTCTCTTCTCGGGGCGACGATTCCTGACGGAATCGGCCGCGCGGACGTAGTCAACCGGCCTCGACTGCTGACGACGCGCAGGGTGTCTTGGCCCGGCGAGGGCTGGCCCTCGCGGTGGCCGACCCATGGCGGGCGCGGCGGGGGCATGGGCAACGTCCGACATGGTGCCGCCGCCTTCCGCCCATCGCCTTGTGCCACAAGAATCCTTCGTTCGGCCGACTGTTTGACCGTCACACGCCAGTTCTCTTGGGGCGCCGCCCGGAACTCTACCCCACCCTCGACGCGGAGCCTCCGGCAAACCCGGGGCGGTTCAGAGTCTCAGCTGAGTGCGCCCTCGTCGGCGACGCGGCGAAGCGCTGCGGGCCCCAGTCGAGCTCGTCGCGAGGTGTGCCGGCAGGTGCATGAATAGCGCGTCGACACTCAGACGCCGGCTCCCGGGCGGCTCCCGTCCCGCCGCATGGCCACGGCTAGGGCGACGGCCGACATGACGAAGAACGTTCCGCTGACGAGAAGCCACCGGCCGAAGGAAGTACGGGTCGAGCGATCGGCCGGTGATGGACCGGTAGGAGTCCGGCAGGCGGAAGATGAGCGGGAACCAGATGAGCAGCAGCAGCCCTGAAAGCGCAACCGGCACCCGAAGGTAGTTGGCGTAGCGGGGGATCCGTGCCGGCGATCGGCGGCGGGCCAGGGCGGCGAGGGGCGGTCCGCCAGCGTGTACAGCGGCTGGGCCACCGAGCGGAACGGCGGCCAGTCGAACAGCTTCGGAATGACCGACCAGAGCTTCGCCAGCACGACCGGAACGAGTATCAGGCCGAGGGTCACGTGCAGCCCCTGGGTGAGCCGGTAGAGCCACACCGGCCGGGTGGGCCAGTCGAACAGGTAGAAGCCGAGGATCCCCTTGTCGGGGGTGAGGTCGTTCGGTACGCCCAGGCCGGGGTTGTAGGCGGCGTACGACAGCAGACCGGTGAGAAACACCACTGGGATGCCCACCAACAGGACCAACCCGAAGACCGAGGTGAGCCACGGTCCCCGGAGCGGACTGCGCCATTGCCGGCGACGGAATGGCCCAGGAGGCGGGTGCTCCTCGACGATTCGTCCGGCGCCCCGCATCGCCCGCCTTAGCACCGTCCCATGCGCAGACAATCTCACGCCGCGGCACGTGTGAGAGCGCGCCCAAGGATTTGGACCGCCGCTCCCTGCCCCGTTGGCCGGCGCCAGGCGTACCGCAGGAACGGTGACGTCGAGCCCGAGCCCCGCCTCCCCTCGTCGGGCCAAGGCGACCAGATGACGGCCAGGGCCACAGCCGATGTCGACACTGCCGGCATGGGGTGAAGCAGGAGCTCGTCGGCGGCGTAGCCGCCTCGAGCCACCGCCGGCCGTTGCCGGCGAGAACCCCGTCCTTCTCATTCCGCAGGAGCAGCCGGTTCCGGCCCTCGTCGAGGGTCGACACATTGGAGAGCAGGCCCCGACCTCTCACGGCCGAATCCCGACCTTCCGACAATGGCGTCATCGCGCCACAGGCGACTGCGGAGGGCGCCTGTGGCGCGATGTGACTCTCAACGTCCGCCGACGGCAGTTCCCGTTGCGACCACGTGGACCTCGCCAAGGGGGAGGCCCGCTCGGAAGATGGACACGTTGAAGAACTTGTTCAGCGCTTCAGCACCGGCCTGGGACAGCTTGGCGATGGTCCCGTCCAGGCGGGTCTGCCCTTGGGCGTCCTGGGTGACTTTCACGTTGGTCCCGTCGAGGTCAAGGACGGAGGCCGCGGACCCGCCCTCGACAGTGGCGGTCAGCGTCGAGTCGCCCGGGTTCACGATGAAGTCGGTCAGCTCCAGGCTCTTGCCGCCGGCGGTGAACTTGAGGCCGCCGACATGGCTGAACGTCCCCCGGATGTAGCTCGGCTGCGTCGGGGGGTAGACGGCGACGTAGCCCTCGGTGATCGGGAAGCTGACCGTCGTGATGCCTCCGGTGGTGTTGGCGGTTGCCGGAGCGATGGGCGCCACCGTCACCTTGTTGTCGGCGAGGACCTTGGCCGTGCCCGCATCCAGGTCGACGCTGGTGCTGACGCCGGTCAGGCTGAGGAAGGAGGCTGTCGGTCCGCCGCCCTCCGGTGACGAAACGTTGGGCGGCGCGTCCGCGGACGGGGTGGTGGTACCGGCCTGGCCGACGTCCTGATCGGAGTCGTCGCCGCACGCGGCGAGCGTGAAGGCCAAGACCGCCATCACCGCCACGGCGGCCCGGGGCCGACGGAACCTCTGGTACAGCGTCTTCATGGTCATACCTGCCTCCTGTGTTGTCGTTCTGCTCGGGTATAAGGGCTTAGCCCCAAGATGCTCGTTCCGGACCTACCGAGGCCTGGCTACCGGTCGTGTGGCTACCGGTCGGGTGGCTACCGGTCGGGTGGCCGGTGGATCTGCAGGTCCGGCTGTGGGAATACCGTCACCCCGTCTTTGCCGGATGGCGAGATATACGTACCCCAGACGGGGCGTATATCCGGTCCAATCGGCGATGTGACGGCATCGTGACATCCAAGACGACGGACGTCGCGCGCCGGCGTCGCGGCGCGAGACGAGGCGTCACGAACAAAAGGACCCGAGATACTCCTCGGGCGCCGAAAGGCAACCGGCGAGGCGATCAGGGAGGGGCATCGCTTCCGTCGTCCCCGCACCCGGCGGTTACGATCGCGAGGGACGCTACCCAGCAGGATGGCGAGTCTTCGTAACCCCGTTCGGCCCTCGCTTCTTGGCACACCGCTCCGATCGGTTCGTCTTCCGAGAGCGTTTCCCCGGAACCCCTCTCGGGTCGCACCTACGGCGCCGGTTGTTACCAAAGCGGGACATTCCCCGGTGATCCTGCTCCCCTCCCGGCTACCGACACGGTGCGTGGGTGGGGCGGGCGGAAAGAGCACCCGCCGCCACGAGCGAGGGGATACGGCCGAACGGAC
>JALYGL010000114.1 GCA_030777125.1 Actinomycetota bacterium | reverse complement strand
GCGGGCGTTGCCACACGAAGGTCCAGCGCAGGTGGGAGAAGACGACCATCTCGGGGGACTGCTCTCCTGCTGCCATGCGCGCTCCTTCGTCGTGGGGGGAGGGTGCCCGGGCCTCGCCGCGCCAGGGCCGGCGCCGCCATGAGGGGCCTGAGGACACCGGGCCACTACCCCGGTGGTCCGGGAGCGAAACGGGTCGGGCTCCGACCACCCCTCTCCCAACCTGGCTAAACGTCGGCCGGTCCCTACCATCGTCCCATGACATCGCTGCGGGCCCGTGCCCCCGGCCGGGTCAACCTCATCGGTGACCACACCGACTACGCCGGAGGCCTCGTCCTTCCCATGACCATCGAGTGGGGCACCACCGTCGAGGTCGAGCGCGGCGGCGACCGGGTGGTGCTGGGGTCGTCGGTCGAGCCCGAACCGGCGGTGATCGGCCTCGACGTCGCCGACCCCGCCTCGGTGGATCCGGCGTGGGCTCGCTACGTGGCGGGAGTGGTGGCGGTGCTGCGGCCCCCCGCCGGAGCCACCGGCAGCGTGGAGTCCTCGCTGCCGGTGGGGGCGGGCCTCTCGTCGAGCGCCGCGCTGGAGGTGGCGGTGGCGCTGGCGCTGGGGTTCGAAGGGACGCCGCTCGAGCTGGCGCTGGCCTGCCAACAGGCCGAGCACCGTGCCTCGGGCGTCCCCTCGGGGGTCATGGACCAGCTGGCGTCGGCCGCCGGCGTCGCCGGCCACGCCCTGCTCATCGACTGCACCTCGCTGGAGGTCACCCCGGTGCCGGTGCCCGACACCGTCGAGGTGGTGGTGGTCGACTCCGGCGCCAGGCGCACCCTGGCCGGCTCGGCCTATGCGAAGCGCCGGTCCGACTGCGAGGCGGCGGCGCGCCTGATCGGTCCGTTGCGGGAGGCGACGTTGGCCGACGTGGCCGCCCTCGAGGACGACGTCGTGCGGCGGCGGGCCCGCCACGTGGTGAGCGAGAACCAGCGGGTGGCTCGCTTCGCCGAGCTCCTCGGGTCGGGAGATCTGACCGGGGCCGGGGAGCTGATGGCGGCCAGCCACGCCAGCCTGCGCGACGACATGGAGGTGTCGACGCCGGCCCTCGACCACCTGGTGGCCGAGCTGGCGGCCACCTCGGGGGTGTACGGGGCCCGGCTCACCGGGGGCGGCTTCGGAGGCTGCGTGGTTGCGCTGGCCGCTCCCACCAGCCCGGTCCGAGGATGGCGCCTGCACGCCTCGGGCGGCGCCGAGCGGCTCGAGTGGGTCGACGCGGCGTCCCCGGTGGCCACCTGGCCGAGATGAGGGGGCCCGCTCCTCGCCCTGTCGCCGCCGCTGGATGCGGGCGAACGAGGGGGATCAGGGCCCCGTCGGGCTCCTAGACTGGGGGCATGGCGGTCACCGAGCCCACAACGCAGTCGTCGATGGGAACCGATCGGGTCAAGCGGGGCCTCGCCGAGATGCTCGAGGGCGGCGTGATCATGGACGTCGTCGACGCCGAGCAGGCCAAGGTCGCCGAAGACGCCGGGGCGGTGGCGGTCATGGCGCTGGAGCGGGTCCCGGCCGACATCCGCCGGGACGGCGGCGTCGCCCGCATGAGCGATCCGGCGCTGATCGAGGCGATCAAGGCGGCGGTGACCATCCCGGTGATGGCCAAGGCCCGAATCGGCCACTTCGCCGAGGCCCAGGTGCTCGAGGCCCTCGGGGTCGACTTCATCGACGAGTCCGAGGTGCTCACCCCCGCCGACGAGGCCCACCACATCGACAAGTGGCCCTTCACCGTGCCCTTCGTGTGCGGCGCCACCGGGTTGGGCGAGGCGCTGCGCCGCATCAGCGAGGGGGCGGCCATGATCCGCTCGAAGGGCGAGGCCGGCACCGGCAACATCGTCGAGGCGGTGCGCCACCTGCGTTCGATCACCGGCGACCTCCGTCGCCTGGGCGTGGCCGACGCCGCCGAGCTCTACGAGTGGGCCAAGCGCCTGGGCGCCCCGATCGGCCTGGTGCAAGAGGTTTCCGCGTCGGGCACCCTGCCCGTCCCGCTGTTCTGTGCCGGAGGCATCGCCACCCCGGCCGACGCCTCGCTGGTCATGCAGCTCGGTGCCAGCGCCGTGTTCGTGGGCTCGGGGATCTTCAAGAGCGCCGACCC
>JALYGL010000113.1 GCA_030777125.1 Actinomycetota bacterium | reverse complement strand
ACGACAACCTGGTCGAGGGCATCGTGGTGGCCGACGACGACCTGATGGAGCGCTACCTCGAAGGGGAGGAGATCAGCCCCAAGGAGCTGGAGGACACCCTGGCCAAGGGCGTGGCCGAGGCGTCGGTGTTCCCGGTGACGTGCGGCTCGGCCACCCGGATGATCGGCATCGACCGCCTGGCCACCCTGATCGCCGAAGTCGGCCCGTCCCCCCTCCAGCGCCCGCCGGCGATGGTGGAGGCCGGCGGCACCACCACCGAGGTGCCCGTCGACCCCTCCGGCCAACCCCTCGCCTTCGTGTACCGAACGGTCGCCGACCCCTACGTGGGAAAGGTCTCGTTCCTCAAGGTCCTGTCCGGCACCATCCGGCCCGACACCGTGCTCACCAATCCCCGCACCCACAACGACGAGAAGCTGCACAACCTGTTCACCATGCGCGGCAAGGAGCAGGACACCGTCCCCGAGCTGCCGGCCGGCGACATCGGGGCGGTGGCCAAGCTGGGCGCCACGGCCACTGGCGACACCCTGGCTCCCAAGGGCACGCCGGTGGTGGTCCCGCGCCCCGAGCCGTTGGCGCCCGTGCTCACCATCGCCATCCGGCCCAAGTCCAAGGGCGACGAGGACAAGCTGATGACCGCCCTGCACCGCCTCCGGGACGAGGACCCGGTGCTGCAGGTCCGCCGAGACGACGAGACGCACCAGACGCTGTTGTCCGGCATGGGCGACACCCACCTGCAGATCGTGACCGAGCGGCTGTCCCGGAAGTTCGGCGTGGAGGTCGAGTCGGAGGACGTCAAGGTCCCCTACCGGGAGACGATCACCGGCACCGCCGAAGCCGAGGGAAAGTACAAGAAGCAGACGGGTGGTCACGGGCAGTTCGGCGTGGCGTTCCTCCGGGTCGAGCCCCAGGAGCGCGGTGGCGGCTTCGAGTTCGTCGACAAGATCGTCGGCGGGGCCATCCCCCGCCAGTTCATTCCCGCGGTCGAGAAGGGTGTCCTGGAGACGATGTCGACCGGCGGGGTGTTCGGCTATCCCGTGGTCGACGTCAAAGTCACGCTCTACGACGGCAAGTACCACTCCGTCGACTCGTCGGAGATGAGCTTCAAGATGGCTGGTTCGCTGGGCTTCAAGGAAGCCATGGCCAAGGCCGGGCCGGTGCTGCTCGAGCCCATCTCGCTGCTCGAGGTGACCGTCCCCGTCCACAACCAGGGCGACGTCATGGGCGACCTCAACTCCCGCCGGGGACGGGTGCAGGGCACCGAAGCGGCGGGGGACGGCGAGCAGATGATCACCGCCCTGGTGCCCACCTCGGAGATCCTGCGGTACTCGATCGACCTCCGCTCGATCACCGGCGGGCGGGGCCGGTTCACCGTCCGCCACGACCACTACGACCTGCTGCCGGCCCACCTCACCGACAAGGTCGCGACGCGCGAGTGAGGTGCGACGAGTGCGGCTTCGACGACAGTGAGCTGTCGTCCGATGACGCGATCGCGGCCCTGCGCCGATTCGCCAAGCGCTACCGGGCGCCGTTGACGCGACTCCTCCCGAACGAGGACGGGTCGGTCCTCCGTCGCCGTCCCGAGCCCACGACCTGGTCGGCGCTGGAGTACGCCGCCCACGTCCGCGACGTGTTCGGGGAAGACGCCTCCCGTGTCCGGCGCACCCTGGACGAGGACCGGCCCGAGTTCACCGATCCCGGTCCCGACGAGCTGGCCGCGTCGCGCCGTTACAACGACCAGGACCCGGTGACGGTGGCCGACGAGCTGGGCGCCAACGCCGAGCTGCTGGCGTCCACCCTCGAGGCCGTCCCGCCCGACGGATGGGACCGCGTGGGCCTGCGCCACGGCGAGGAGCGCAGCGTGCTGTTCACCGCCCGGGTCGCCGTCCACGAAGGCAACCACCACCTCCTCGACGTGGGTCGGTCGCTGCGCGCGGCGCGGGACGCGGCCCGGAGGTGAGCCCCGGCTGGGTGTGCCCGGAGTGCGGCCTGGACTACGGCACCGTCGCTCCCGGGGACGCGCTGGCCGCGGTGCGCTCGTTCCCCCGCCGGTACCGGGCGCTCCTCACCGCCCTGGACCCTGAGGAGGACGGCGAGTCGGTCGTGCGCCGCCGCCCGGCGCCGGGGACATGGTCGGCGGTCGAGTACACCGCCCACGTGGGCGACATGTTGGACCAGCTGGCCACCGTCATCAGGAAAGTCGTGGTCGAGAGCAACCCGCCCCTGTCGATGTGGGACGCCGACCAGCGCGCCGCCGAACAGCGCTACGGGGACTGGGACTCCACGGAGGCGCTGTTCGCCCTCGACCACGCCTGTGCCCGGCTGGCTGCCGTGCTGGAGAGCGTCGACCCCGGCGACTGGACTCGAACCGGCACACTGGAGTTGGGCCAGCGCGACGCCCTGACCCTGGCCCGCGATGCGGTCCACGAGGGCGCCCACCACCTGCGTGACGTCGAGCGCGGACTTCGAGCCGTCCGCCGGCGGCCGGTCGCCGAGGACGACTGAGCGCTCGGCTCCGGTGGCCTAGCTGGCAGTGGCGGGCACGGCGTCGGGCGCAGGCGGGACCGTCCAACGGCGGTACGCCGGTGGCCACGTGCCCCCCTCCACCAGCTCGACGGCATCCTCCAGGGAAAGGGCGCGGCCCATTCGGACGGCCCTGCCTACGGTGTCCTCGTCGGTGGCCAGTCGAAGAGACTCGATGACCTGGTCGTGCAGCGCCATCTCGTCCGGCCACGCCGGCGTGCCGAGGCGGTTGCGGATCCCTTCGGCCGCGCCCAGGAGCCGCGCCGCCATGTCGCGCCGTTTGCGTTGGGCGGCGACTGCGCCGAGCTCGACCAGGCAGGCGGCCGCCAAGCGCCGGTCGCCGGACCGGTGGAAGACGTGGAGCGCCTGCTCGAGGAGCTCGGCCGCCCGCGCCGAGTCCTTCCGGCGGCGGGCGATGCGCCCCAGGTCGGCGGTCGACCGGGCACAGGCGTACTCGTCGCCGATGCCGTCGCGGATGTGACGGCTCTCCTCGTACCAGTCCCGGGCCTCCGCCAGCTCGTTCTCCATCTCCGCGATCCAGCCCAGGTTGGTGGCGGTGACGGCGACGCTCCATCGGTCGTTCAGGGC
>JALYGL010000112.1 GCA_030777125.1 Actinomycetota bacterium | reverse complement strand
CCCGAGCACCGCCCGTCCCCGGTCGCGGAGCCGCGCCCGTCCCCGGTCGAGCGGCGCCCGTCCCTGGTCGAGCCGGCCGTCGAGCCGCCGAAGCGCAAGGTCGAGGACCTGTTCGCCCGCCTCCGCCAGGAGGTCCCCGCGCCGGAGTCGGCGACGGACGAGGCGTCGATCGCCGACACCGACCCGACCGCGCCCGCGGCCGTCGCACCGCCTGCCGCGGCCGTCGAGGTCACCGACGAGAACGCCCTGGCCCGCCGCGACGAGATCCTCGAGCCGGTGGAGTCCGAGCTGACCCGGGCCCTCAAGCGGGTCCTGCAGGACGAGCACAACGAGGTGCTCGACCGGCTCCGGCGCACCCGGTCGAGCGCGGCCGACGCCGTGCTGGGCGACCACGAGGCCCAGGTTGCGCGCTACCAGACCGCGGCCACGCCGTTCCTCGACCGAGCGGCGGCGGCCGGGGCGCGAGGAGCCGGCGGCGACGACCGTCGCTCGGTCGCCGGCGACCTGGCCGAGGCCCTGGCCCGCGAGCTCGTGGAACCCCTGCGGTCCCGCCTGGAGCAGGCACTGGACCAGGGCACGGGCGACGAGGGCGGGCTGTTCGACAGCATCAGCTCCATCTACCGCCAGTGGAAGGTCCAGCAGATCGAGCCGCTGGCGCGCCACGCCGCAGCCACCGCCTTCACCCGGGGCCGCTTCGACGCCACCCCCGAGGGCACCGCCCTGCGGTGGCTGGTCGACGACGACGGCGGCCGCTGCCCGGACTGCGACGACAACGCCCTGGCCGGGCCGGTGGCCAAGGGGGAGGGCTTCCCGACGGGTCAGACGCACCCCCCGGCTCACCCCGGGTGCCGCTGCCTGTTGGTGGCGACCGTGCCGTAGGCTCGCTTCATGCGAGCCGCCACCGACCTTCCTCGTCGACGCCGGTCGACGTCGGGCCGCATCGTCCTCCTCCTCATCGCCGGCGCAGTCCTGATCCTGCTCGTCTCGCTACGCGGGATCGCCGGCTTCTACACCGACTTCCTCTGGTTCGAGGAGCTCGAGATCACCAGCGTCTGGAAAGGGGTGCTGGGGGCCAAGATCATCCTCGGGGCGGTGTTCACGGCCGTGTTCTTCGCCATCCTGTGGGCGAACCTGGCCATCGCCGACCTGATCGCCCCCACCTTCCGCCCCATGGGCCCGGAGGAGCAGTTCGTCGAGAGGTACCACGAGGTCGTCGGCAACAGGGGCGGGCTGGTGCGGCTCGGCGTGGCCGCGTTGTTCGCCCTCATCGCCGGGCCCGGGGTAGCCGGCCAGTGGAACTCGTGGGTGCTGTTCCGCAACCAGGTCCCCTTCGGCGCCAGCGACGCCCAGTTCGGACGCGACATCGGCTTCTACGTCTTCGAGCTGCCGTTCCTGAAGTTCGTGGTCGACTGGCTGTTCGCGGCGATGGTGATCGTCCTCATCGTCACGGCCGTGGCCCACTACCTCAACGGGGGCATCCGGTTCCAGACCCCGCTCCAGAAGGTCACGCCACAGGTCAAGGCCCACCTGTCGGTGCTGCTGGCCGTGCTCGCCCTGCTCAAGGCGGTCCAGTACTTCCTGGAGCGCTACGAGCTCGTGTACTCCAGCCGGGGCGTGGTGCAGGGCGCCGGCTACACCGACGTCAACGCCCAGCTCCCGGCCCTCAATCTGCTGGTCGTCATCTCCCTCTTCGCGGTCGTGCTGTTCCTCGTCAACATCCTGCGCCGGGGCTGGGTGCTCCCGGTGATCGCGGTCGGGCTGTGGGCGCTGGTGTCGGTGGCGGTGGGGGCGGCCTACCCGGCGTTCGTGCAGAAGTTCCGGGTCCAGCCCACCGAGTCCACCCGGGAGCGGCCGTACATCCAGCGCAACATCACCGCCACCCGGGCCGCTTACAACCTACGCGACACCCGGCTCAACGACTTCGAGGCCTCGCCCGACCGCAACGCCGTCGACCTCGGCGCCAACGAGGAGACCATCCGCAACGCCCGCCTTTGGGACCCGTCGGCGCTCCAGGAGACCTACAAGCGGCTGCAGGAGATCCGGAACTTCTACCAGATCAACGATGTCGACGTTGACCGCTACATGATCGACGGCCGCCCCACGCAGGTCCTGGTGTCGGCCCGTGAGCTCAACATCGCCGGCATCCCGTCGCCGTCGTGGGTGAACCAGCACCTCGTCTACACCCACGGGTACGGCGCCGTGGTCACACCGAGCAGCGCGGTGGCGCCCGACGGCAACCCCGATTTCCGCCTGAAGGACCTTCCGCCGCGGGGCGTCCCCGCCGTCGATCAGCAGCCGGCCATCTACTACGGCCAGGGCGTCGACGGCTATGCCATCGTGCGCACCAAGCAACAGGAGATCGACTACACCGAGGCCAACGGCACCAACCACACCACCGTCTACCAGGGCGACGGCGGCGTACGGATGAACGGCCTCGTCCGGCGAGTGGCACTGGCCCTGCGGTTCGGCGACCTCAACCCGTTGATCTCCAGCTTCGTGACGTCGGACTCCAGGGCCATCTACGTCCGAAACATCGACGAGCGGGTCCGGAAGGCGGCGCCGTTCCTGCGCTTCGACGCCGACCCGTACCCGGTCATCCTGAGCGGTCGGATGGTGTGGGTGTACGACGCCTACACCACCACCAGCCGCTACCCCTACTCCCAGCGGGCGGACACCTCTCGCCTGTCAGCCCAGAGCGAGCTGCTCAACGCCAACTTCAACTACGTCCGCAACTCGGTGAAGGTCGTCATCGACGCCTACACCGGCGAGATGACGTACTACGCGGTCGACCCCAGCGATCCCATCGTCCGTGCCTATCGCAAGGCGTTCCCGAAACTGTTCACCGACGGGGCCGAGGTGCCGGCCGAGCTGCGGGCCCACTTCCGGTACCCGGAGGACGTCTTCAAGGTCCAGACCAACATGTTCGGCGTCTACCACATCACCAATCCAGGCGACTTCTACAACCGCACCGACGCCTGGGACATCGCCCAGCAGCCAGGGGTGGTTGCCAGCGCCGCCCCCGTGGGCCTGGCCCCTGGGCCCACCCAGCCGGTTCGGGCCAAGGAAGCGCGGATGGACCCGTACTACCTACTCATGAAGCTGCCGAACTCCGAGGACGAGGACTTCCTCATGCTGCAGCCGTTCGTGCCGTTCTCCCGCGACGACAGCCGCAAGGACATGACCGCGTTCATGGTGGCCAAGAGCGACCCGTCCGAGTACGGGACCCTCGAGGCGTTCATCATGCCCCGTGACCGTCCCGTCGACGGCCCTGCGCTCGTGAACGCCCGCATCAACCAGCAGCCCGAGATCTCTCAGCAGATCACCCTGCTCAGCACCGCCGGGTCCGACGTGAAGCTGGGCAACCTGCTGGTGATCCCCGTGAACCAGTCGCTGCTCTACGTGCAGCCCCTGTACGTCCAAGCCGAGGGCACACCCCTGCCCCAGCTCAAGAAGGTCATCGCCGTGTTCGGCGATCGCGTCGTCATGGAGGACTCGCTGGAGCAGGCCCTCACCGAGATCTTCGGTAGTTCGCCGCCCACCCTCGAGCAGCAGGGCCCGAACCAGCAGGGGGAGCAGCCGGCCGGTCCTGGCGAACCCAGACCGGGCGCAGCCCCGCCGACGACGGGTGGTGTCAACACCACCGTCGCCGACCTGCTGCGCCAGGCCGACGGCAGGTTCGAAACCGCCAACCAGGCCCTCGCCCGCGGTGATCTGGCCGCTTACCAGCGCGACATCAACGAGGCCCGCGACCTCATCCGCCGGGCGAGCGAGGCCGCGGGGGGCGCCGTCGCCGCCCCCGCGCCCGCCACGCCGCCCACCACGGCGAGGGCCACGGCCTGACTTGGTATAGTGGGCGTTCCGCCGCGGGGTGGAGCAGTCTGGTAGCTCGTCGGGCTCATAACCCGAAGGTCGCAGGTTCAAATCCTGCCCCCGCCACCAATCAGTGAGTGAAGGCCAGGTCAGCGACCTGGGCCTTCGTCGTTGTCAGTGGCTGCGACCGGGTCAGGCGCTCTTCTTCCGGCGTTTCTCCCGACCTTCTACCGGCGACCTCGGCGCCGGTAGAATGCAGGCGACGATGAGCTGTTCGAATACGCGGGCGGCGTCCGCTTGCATGCCCGGCAGGACGTGCTGGTAGGTCCCGATGGTGAACGTCGGCGTCGCATGGCCGAGGCGTTCGCTTACGACCTTCACCGGGACGCCGGCCGCGATGAGCAGTGTGCCGTGCGTGTGGCGCAAGTCGTGCAGGCGGATCATCGATACGCCTGCACGTCGGGCGATGCGTTCGAAGGTCTGAGACATGGCGTGCGGGTGGATCGCCTCGCCGTGACCGTCGGTGAACATCCGCGTCGACGGGTTAATGCCGATGGCGCACAGCTCCGTGGTCTGCCATGCCCGCCAGGCGCCGAGTACGGCGATAGTCGTCGGGTCGAGGTCGATCCGCCGACGTGCGTTGGCGGTCTTGCCGCGGGTCTCATGGAGGTCGTACCCGATGGCGACCAGCCCTCGGTTGATCGACAGAGTCGCCTTGGTGGCGTCCAATCGTCCCAGCACAAGCCGAGCAACTCGTTGCGGCGCATGCCCGTGAACGCTGCCGTCCACAACGCCGCGAAGAGCCGGTGGCCAGCCGCTGCTCGTAGGAACGCCTGGAGCTCCTCGGCGGTCCACGACCGCTGCTCGACCTTCGGGATCGCCCGCATGCGCGGCGCGTGGGCGACAAGCGCGACGTTGCGGGTCACGAGGCCCCGTCGCACCGCGTCGCTCAGCGCCCCGCGGATGACGAGGTGGATCTCGTACACGGTCTTCGGCGCCAACCCCGTGCTGTCGTCGCCGGGCCTCAGCAGCGCGCTGTAGAAGGCCTCGAGGTGGTGCGGCCGGAGTCGCCGCAGCGCGATGCGCCCCAAAGCAGGGACGATGTGGCGTTCCACGTTACGGCGGTATCCGGCGTAGGTGCTGGCCGCAAGGACGACTTGCTTGCCGGGGAGCCAGCGACGGGTGAGGTAGGCACCGAAGGAGAGCGATCGGGTTTCGTCGTTGCGGCCGTTGCGCTCGGCGGCGAGTCGAGCGCGAGCCGCTCGGCATCGGCGCGGTCCGAGCCAGCTGCGTGCCAGCTTCGCCGTTCCGGCCGGTGACCGGATCGATGCCTTCGTGGGTGACCGCGTACCAGCGGGATCCCTTGCGTGCGACGTAGCCCTTCATCGTTCTTCTCCTCTGGGCCGCGACGTTCGCTCCGGCCCGGTAGAAGGATCGGTAGAAACCCGCCGGCTCGGACGATCGCCTGCCAGGCCCTCCCGCAACGACGGGCATCACGTGGGAGCGGGATCCGGTAGAAGACAAAGACGGCGGCCTGGCACGAGCCGATCTGTTCGAGAGACGTCACATCGCGAAACGGCTCTCGTGTCCGTCACGCTCGTCGTCCTCAGGACGGTGGCGCGAAGAACTCGAGCGGGATGTTGTCGGGGTCCCGGAACGACAGACCTGACCCGTACGGCGCGTCGACGATGGGGCCGTGCGCGATGCCGAGCTCGTCGAGCCGCTCAGCCCACCTCTGGAGGTCGGCGCGATCCGGGCAGTTGAAGGCGACGTGGTCGAGGCCGGGGCGCAACTCGTCGGCAGGCTCGGCGGTGGCTGCCTGGGCATGCTGGTGGAGGCCGAGGAGCGTCCCGCCGAGCATCCAGACCACATGGTGGTAGGGGCCGGTGTCCTCGTCGAGGACCGGCTCGGCGTCGACCAGCCCTTGGTACCAGGCGACGCTGCGCTGCAGGTCGCTGACCGTCAGCGCGACGTGTCCGATGCCAGGGAAGGTGGTGTCAGGCATGGTTCTCCTTCGTGGCGGTCGATGCCGCCGGTAGTTGGTGCACGGTGAGGGTGAAGACGTCGGGACGGGAGTAGTGGCCGATCGGGTCGAATTCGCGGCGGGCGGCGGTTAGGACCGACAGGTCGATGCTGGCGACGAGGATGCCAGCCTGTTCGGTAAGCGGTCCGGCGAGGACGGTGCCGTCGGGCCCGACGACGGCGGTGTTGCCGCGAGCGAGCCAGTCGTCGTCGTCATCGATGGGATAGAGCTCGTCGGCGCCCGGCAGTGAACGGGGGATGTCTCGGCTGTGCAGGCAGGTGTTGGTCCCGACGACGAACACCCGGCCCTCCCGTGCGACGTGGCGCAGGGTGGACACCCACGAGTCGGAGTTGTCCCAGGTCGGGACGAGGAGGATGTCAATGCCCTGCTGGTACATCGCAGCGCGGGCGAGCGGCATGAGGTTCTCCCAGCAGATCAGTCCGCCGATCCGACCGAACTCGGCGTCGACGACGGTGAGGGTGGAGCCGTCACCGCAACCCCACACGGTGCGCTCACCGCCGGTGGGCAACAGCTTTCGGTGCACCCCCGCAACCGCGCCGTCGGGGCTGAGGTACAGCAGCGAGTTGTACAGAGTCCCTGACCGGGTCCGCTCGCTGACCCCGACAGCCACCCACGCGCTGGCCTCAGCCGCCGCCGCACCCAGGGCGTCGGTGGTGGGGCCGGGGATGTCGACGGCCTGGTCATAAAGCCGCTCGTACCAATCGTGGTCCTTCCAGGCCGGGAGCCGCCAGACCCAGTCCGGGTAGCCAGGCACGATCGCTTCCGGGAGCGCGATCAGGCGGGCGCCTGCGGCACCAGCCTCCTTGATCGAAGCAACCAGCCGCTCGACCGTGGCCTCACGGTCGAGGAAGACGGGCGTGGGCTGCACCGCAGCCACCGTCAGCAAGGTCGAGGTGCTCACCTCGTCCCCGATGCGACGAGCAGCTCACAGGGACCGACGAAGCCGTCAGCGGTTTCGAACCGCCCGAGCGCGGTCGCGATCTCATCCCACACCGTCGATCGCTCGGCCTCGGGTATTCCGGAGAGCATCTGGTGCAGCGCCCCGAAGGACTCGCGCTCGAACTGCACGCACGCGGCCGCCGACGGGAGCCGCAGGGGTGACGGGACGACGTCGACGGTGATGTCACGGAACCCCGCGTCGGTGAGCGCCGCTTCGAGCACGCCAGGGGCACCCAGGCTGAACGGGCCGGGTTGACCCGGCAGCGGTGCGGGCAGCTGTGCTCGCTCCCGGATGATCGACACCGGGACCGAGAAGAACTGGTTGCGGTCCGCGGTCGAGTACACGATCGCGGCGATCCGAGCGCCGTCGCGGAGCACCCGGTGTATTCCGGCGAGCGCTCGCCGCTGGTCGGGAAAGTAGATCAATCCAAGGCGGGAGATCACGGCATCGAACGACCCGGTGGGAAGCTCCTCGAGGTCCTCGCCGTCGGTCTCGAGTGTCTCGACGTTCGTCAGCCCTGCCTCCCCCGCCGCCTTGGTGGCGTAGGTCAGGATGGTGGCGGAGATGTCGGTGGCGACTACCTTGCCGGTCGAGCCGGCCCGCCGGGCGGCGGCGAGGGTCTGGCCTCCGGCGCCGGCCGCGACGTCAAGCACTCGGGATCCGTCGGAGACCGCGGCTCGGTCGAGCATCCTTTCCGTCGCCTCACCGAGCCAGGCCTCGAGAGTCGGGCCCCACCGGTGCCAGGCCTCGGCGGCGTCATCCCACTGCTGGCGGGTCGTGGTCTTGTACAGGATCGGATCAAAGGTCATCGGAGCGTCTCCTTCAGTCGTTGCCTTGTGGGGTGGGCTGTGGCGAGGTTGTCCTCGATCGTGCGGAGAAGGGGGTGCCTCGGATCGACCGATGAACGGAGCACGGCGAGCGCTCGTCGGTGCAGCCGCGCCGCCTCCCCGTCGTCGCCTCGACGGCGCCGGATGGTGCCGAGCGTGGTCAGGTTCACGGCGAGCTCTATTGCGAGCCCACCGGCTTCCGCAGCGTCGCCGTGATCGGCGAGGCGAGCGGCTTCCTCCAGCAGCTCGGCGATCCTTTTGCCGGCGACGAGGGTCACCGCCCGGTCTCTCCCGCGGATTCGTTGTGATTCACGGCGATGCGCGCGTGGGCTGCCTCGGCCGCCATCCCCAGGGCGGTGGACGAGACGGCGGTGGCGAGGGCAGGCGGTCGGTGGCTCGACGGATGCCGCTCGTCGTCGGCTCGTTGTGCTCCGTGGTGGTTCCCATGCCGCGATCATCCCGATCGCACCCGTCCCCGGTCATGAGAGCGGGGTCCCCTTTGCGGACCTCGTCCGCTTGGGACGCGTGGGACCTGGCTCCCACGCGGCGACGCACCGGCGGGAAGAATGACGGTCGGATGGCTAGGGGAGAGATGCTGTTTGGGCGCGAGGGACCGCACGGACGGTTGCGCGATCTGCTCGCCC
>JALYGL010000111.1 GCA_030777125.1 Actinomycetota bacterium | reverse complement strand
AACTTCGACGACGGCGACATCGTCAACGGCACCGTCGTCAAGGTCGACAAGGACGAGGTCCTGCTCGACATCGGCTACAAGTCCGAGGGCGTGATCCCCGCCCGCGAGTTGTCGATCCGCCACGACGTCGACCCGTCCGAGATCGTCTCCCTAGGCGACGAGATCGAGGCCCTGGTCCTCCAGAAGGAGGACAAGGAAGGCCGGCTGATCCTGTCCAAGAAGCGGGCCCAGTACGAGCGGGCGTGGGGCACCATCGAGCGGGTCAAGGAGGAGAACGGCGTCGTCTCCGGGCCGGTCATCGAGGTGGTCAAGGGCGGGCTCATCCTCGACATCGGCCTGCGTGGCTTCCTGCCCGCGTCCCTGGTCGAGCTGCGCCGGGTGCGCGACCTGCTGCCCTACGTGGGCCGCACCCTCGAGGCCAAGATCATCGAGCTCGACAAGCACCGCAACAACGTCGTCCTGTCCCGCCGGGCCTGGCTGGAGGAGACGCAGAAGGAGCAGCGCGAGGAGTTCCTCGACAACCTGAAGCCGGGCGAGATCCGCAAGGGCACGGTGTCGTCGGTCGTGAACTTCGGGGCCTTCGTCGACCTGGGGGGCATGGACGGGCTCGTGCACGTGTCCGAACTGTCGTGGAAGCACGTCGACCACCCCGGCTCAGTGGTGCAGGTCGGCGACGAGATCGAGGTCCAGGTGCTGGAGGTCGACCTCGATCGCGAACGAATCAGCCTGTCGCTCAAGGCCACCCAGCAGGACCCGTGGCAGGAGTTCGCCAACAACCACCGCGTCGGCGAGCTGGTCTACGGCCGGGTCACCAAGCTGGTGCCGTTCGGCGCCTTCCTCCAGGTGGGCGAGGGCATCGAGGGGTTGGTGCACATCTCGGAGATGGCCGCCCACCACGTCGACCTGCCCGAGCAGGTTGTCACCCCGGGCGAGGAGCTGTGGGTCAAGATCATCGACCTCGACCTGCAGCGCCGGCGCATCAGCCTGTCGATCAAGCAGGCCGCCGAGGGCGGCGTCGTCGCCGCCGAGTACCAGGAGGCGTTCGGCGAGCACGCCTACGACGACCAGGGCAACTACATCGGCGAGTTCGCGGCCACCGAGTTCACTCCGGAGACCGAGGCCCAGGCCGCCTGGGCCGCCGAGTACATCCCCGAGGCCGCACCCGGCGCCGAGAGCACCGAGGCCGCCGAGCCCGCTGAAGCGGGCGGGGCTCCGGACGCCGAGTAGCGGTCCCTCCAGCACCCGGGCACGTGGGGCGTCTGCGGTGAGCGCGCGCCTCCGGACGCCGAAGCTGGAGACGCTGTTCATCGCCACGTTCGTCCTCTTCGGGTTCCGTCTCGGGGTCCGCCCCATCGGCGACAACTCGATGCTGACCCACCTGCGGACCGGTATCGACATCGCCCGCTCGGGCGCCATCCCCCGGACCGACCCGTACTCGTTCACGGCCGAGGGCGCGGCGTGGACCGTCCAGAGCTGGCTCCCGGAATGGACCTACGGGTGGGCCTATCGGCTCGGGGGCGACGACTACCGGCTGGTGGTCCTGCAGCAGGCCGTCCTGATGGCCGTCCTTGCCTGGCTGATCCTCCGACTGGCCAGGGCCGGCTCGCCGCTGCGCACCGCTGCCGCCGGGCTCATCGCGGTGGGCATCGGGGCCCCGTTCTGGTCGCCCCGGCCGCTGCTGTTCGGGCTGATCTGCATGGCCCTCACCGTCTGGGTGGTGGAGCGGCGGCGGACGCCATGGCTGCTGGTGCCGATCGTATGGGTGTGGGTCAACAGCCATGGTTCGTTTCCCTTGGGGCTGGTCTGGCTGGCGGCCCGGGCGGGCGGCGAGGCGCTCGACTGGCGGGCCTGGCCGCGCGACGCGGTGCGCTACATCGGCGGGTTCGCGGTTGGCCTGGTGGTGTCCGCGGTGAACCCCCTCGGCGCCCGTCTCCTGGCGTTCCCGTTCACGCTCGGGGACCGGCGGGAGGCGTTCCAGCACATCGTCGAGTGGATGTCGCCCGACTTCCAGCGCCACCGGGCCGCCCTGCTGTTCCTTAGCGTGGCCCTCCTGCTGTTGGCGCGCGCCCGCCTCACGTGGCGCGATGTCGTGCCCTCGGTGGTGTTCCTGGCCGCCGGGCTCCTGGCCATGCGCAGCCTCCCCCTGGCTGCCGTCGTTCTGGCGCCGGTGCTCGGGCGCATCCTGCGCCAGCCGGAGTCGAAGCCCGACGCCCGACTGCCGACCGTGCCGCGGTCCGACAGGGTGAACCGGGTGTTCGCGGTGGCCATCGCCGTCGCCTTCGTCGTGTTCGGGCTCGCCAGCTGGTCGGCCCGGCCGCTGCGCCTCGACAGCTACCCGGAATCGGCGGTCACGTTCCTGGACCGCGC
>JALYGL010000110.1 GCA_030777125.1 Actinomycetota bacterium | reverse complement strand
CGATGCCGAGAGGGATGCCGAGGGCCAGGGCCACCACCGAGACCGTCACCGCCTGCCAGGCCACGCACCCGGCCACCTGCAGAGGCCGGAAGCCGACGGCCCGCAGCACGGCCAGGTCGCGGCGGCGACGGCGCACGGCGGTGGCCAGGACATGGCCCAGGGCGCCCACGCCGAGGAGCACGAGGAAGCCGGCCAGCGCCTTCGGCAGCGCGCGCACGTTGCGCAGGTAGGCCACGTCCGCCGGCAGCGAGCTGGGCTGGATCTCGGCGTGCTCGCCCAGACGCTCCTGCAGCCGGGCGACGGCGGCCTCACCTGAGAGACCGGGAGCGAACCGGACGAGGACGGTCTCCGCCCTCGCCGCGTCGCTCTCGGCAGGCGCCACTGCGTCGAACCCGTCGAGCGTCATCCAGAAGCCCTGGTCGAACCCGAAATGGGGGGTTTGGGGCAACAGGCCCCGCCCGACGACCCGGAGGTCGCGGCCCTCGGGCTCCCCGACCCGAACGGTGTCGCCGATCCCCTTCTGCAGAGCTCGCGCCGTCGCCGGCCCGATCACCGCCTCCTCCGCGGTCACCGGCCCTCGCCCCTCCAACAAGGTGAACGTCCGGCTTCCCTTGATCGGCCTGAGGGCGTAGACGGGGGCGCTGGCGCCCTCGAACTCGAGCTCGGTCAGCCGGACGGTGCTGACGTCGGTCACCTGGTCGTCGGACGCGGCCGCGGCCACGATGTCGTCCATCGGCAGGTCCTCGCTCGGAAGCACGTCGACGTCCCAGAACTGGCCGGACCGGTCCGGGCGGGCCAGAGCGTCGTCGATCCCGCGCAGCAGGCCGAAGGCGCCGACCACGCCGACCACCGCGGCGATGCCGCTGACGAGCGCCGGCCGCACGGGCAGGGCGCGATCACCCTCTCCCCGGTCGAGCGCCAGGCCGGCGCCGATCACCGCCGGCAGCGGAGCCACCCGGCGCAGGGTCGGGGCCAGGGCGAACCACGTCCTCAAGGCGGAGCGCCCCCGCGAGGGCGAGGTGGCCCGGAGCCCGGAGATGGCGGCGCCGACCAGTACTACCGCTGCGACCAGGGCGACCCCCGGACCGATGACCACCCAGTCGGTGTGCACCCCCCGGTCCGGCTCCAGCCGCCCGGCCAGACCGACCGGGAACCACCTCGAGAGGGCGACGGCGGCGCCCAGGGCCGTGGCCGACGCCACCGCCGCGGTGACGGCGATGGGCAGGACCATCCCGGCGACAATTCCGTTCCGGGTGAACCCGATCGCACGCAACGGGCCCGCCGGATCCGCCAGGCCGTACACCGTCCGGGCCAGGGCCTGGCCGACCAGCACGACCCCGGCCAGGGCGACGGCGGCGGCGAAGAGGAGGAGCGCCGTGCGCTCGAGGTCGGTCCCGTGGGTGACGCGCTTGGTGTCCTCGGCCAGGTCGCGCACCGGGAGGTTGGGCAACCCCATGGCGTCGGCCGCTCGCTGGCGGAAGGCGGCCACGTCGGTCCCCGGCCGCAGCCGCACGACCAGGTTGCCGGCCCGGGGGATCTCCGGGTGCTGGGCCAGCAGGGCGGCGCTGGGTACGAAGCCGGGCTCGTCGCCCAGGAATGTGATCTCCATCGCGGAATACCCCACGCCGACGATGGTGGCGTCCACCGAGGGGCCGTCGCCCGCCAAAGCGGGCCCACTGGCGAAGAGGTCGAGGGAGGACACCAGCTTCAGGCGGTCGCCGACGCCCAGGCCCAGCTGGGCCGCGGCCTGGCGGTTGACGACCACCTCGTCGGCCCGGGCGGGGTTGGGAAGCCGCCCCGAGACCAGCAGGGGGCGGTTGATGGTCCGGTACAGGCGGTCGTCATTGGGTGCCAGCTGGCCGAGCGTCGAGTAGCCCTCGACAGCCAGCGGGGCCAGGGTGAACTCCCCGGCGTCCTCCACCTCCGGCAGGTTGCGCACCGGCGTGTAGTCCGCGTCGATGACGCCGATGAGGGTGGCGAAGACGATGGCGTCGGACCGGCCGGTGGCCTCCCTAAACCGCTCGTACGCGGTGGAGGTCCGCCGGGCGCCGGCGACGGCCGCCAGGGCCAGCCCGCCGACCAGTCCGGCCAGCACGCCCAGGGCGACCAGAGCCTTCCACCGCCGGGCCACCTCGCTCCGCGCCCACAGGCCGATGGCCGCTCTCATGGCGCCGCCGGTTCGTCGGCCGGGGGTACCGGGACGCGCCCCGACACCCGGGTGCCGCGCCCCGGCGCCGACTGCACGCCGAACGTGCCCCCGATGGCGCCCACGCGGTCGCTCATGTTGACGAAGCCGGCTCCCGGCGTGGTCCGCTGGGCAGGGTCGAAACCGGCCCCGTCGTCGGCCACGTCGAAGAGCAGGGCGCCGGCCTCCTCCCACACCCGGACCGTGATCGTCGCCCCGTCGCCGGCGTGCTTGCCCGCGTTCTGCATCGCCTCCAGGCAGCAGAAGTAGACCGCCGCCTCCACCTCCGGGGGGTAGCGCCCGATCCCGTCGGCGACGACCCGCGTGGGGAGGGCGGCCCGACCGCCGGCGGCCGACAGGGCCTCGGACAGGCCACGGTCGACGAGCAGGGGAGGGTAGATGCCATGGGCCAGGTTGCGGAGCTCCTGCACCGCGTCCTGCAGGTCGCGGCCCAGCTGCTCGAGCATCTCGTTGGCCGCCGCCGGGTCGCTCGCCCCGATCTGGCGGGCCAGGCGCAGGTTGACGGCCAGGGCGACGAGGTGCTGTTGAGCCCCGTCGTGCAGGTTGCGTTCGATCTGGCGGCGGGCGGCGTCGGACGCGGCCACGATGCGGGCCCGCGAGGCTCGCAGCTCCTCGGCCTGGCGCCGGACCTCGTCGAGGGTCGACTGCAGGGCGGAGTCGAGCTGGACGTTGTGCAGGGCCAGGCCCACCTGGCGGGCCAGCTCGGTGAGGATCCGCTCCTCCTCGTCCTTGAACGCGTCGCCCGTGGCGGGCCGGACGGCAACGATGAGCCCCAGGAGGTGGCCGGAGTGGGTGATCGGCGCCACCCGCAGGTTCGAGCCGTCGCGGCCGGTGAGCAGCCCGCTGAGCCAGACCCTGACCCACGCCGGTCCGGAGACGCCCGCCCGGGCCACGACCGCCTCCTCGTCGGGAGTGAGGGCCAGCCGGGCGACCGGGGCGTCGGGGACGGAGACGGTGCGGTCGAGGCGCCCCTCCGAGCCCGTCCAGAGCTCGGCGCTGGTGAGGGACAGGGTCTTGCGCAACGACTCGGCGACCTGCAGCAGCAGCTCGTCGAGCGGGATGGCCCTCGACAGCCGGCTGCCGAAGGTCTTCAGCACCTGGTCGGGCGCCTCCCGTTCCCCGTACACCAGGCGGTTGGAGAACCGGGCCAGGCGCTCACGCGCCGGGAGGTACAGCAGGGCGGCCACGGCCGCGGCGAGCATGGACAGCCCGAGCAACGACCGCTCGTCGTCGTCCGGCGCCCGGCCCAGTCCCAGCACGATGACCAGGTACACCGCCACCACGACGCAGGTGAGCCCGGCGACGGAGACGGTGTGGGCCAGGAGGGTGTCGACCCGGCCGATGAGCCGCCTGGTGGAGCCCACGGCCAAGGCCAGGGGGATGGGAAGGGTGGCCGCCACCGCCACCGCGCCGGCGTCGTCCGGCCAGCCCGACAGCACCCGCGCCGCCAGGGCCACCACCGCCATCTCGGCGCCGACCGCCACCGCCCACCCGAACCACTGCATGCGCTGGCGCTCGAGCCCCGACGACCGCCGGTACCGGCGGTTGGAGCCG
>JALYGL010000109.1 GCA_030777125.1 Actinomycetota bacterium | reverse complement strand
GGATCGGCATGCCCGGCCATTTCCTCCTCCGCGACGACGGCGACCCGCCCACGTTCGTCGACCCCTTCGACAGCGGTCGGCTGCTCGACCGGGCCGGGTGCGAGGAGCGGTTCCACGTCGTGAACGGGGCCGACGCGCCGTTCCTCGAGTCGTACCTGGACCCGGTCGGGTCACGGGCGATCCTGTCCAGGATGCTGGCCAACCTGCGGTCGATCTTCGTCCACATCGCAGACCTGCGGGGGCTGGAGTGGGTGCTGACCCTGCGTCTGGCCATCCCCGGCGTGTCGCCGTTGGAGCGGCGTGACCTGGCCCGCGTGTTGGGCTCGGCCGGTCGGTTCGACGAGGCCGCCGTCCAGCTCGAGGAGCTGGCCGAGACCGTGCCCGATCAGTCCGAGCTGGTTCTGACCGAGGCTCTCGCGTTCCGTGCCCGGTTGAACTGAGTGCCCCGGCGGGCCCCCGCAGGGGGTACACCACTCCGGCCGCGGCGGTCGCTACCGTCGGGCGGGAGTGAGCTACATGAGCGGCGCCGTTTGCGCCATGTGCTTCAACGGGGTGCACCAGGTCAACGGCCGGGTGGTCTGCGACGCCTGCAACATGCAGACCGACTGCTGCCTGTGCCAGGAGCGCACCCTGAAGGCCGCGCCCCAGGCCCTGAACCCAGGGCCGACGCCGCCCCGCCTGGCCCAGCACATCCTGGAGAGCGGGTGCCGGCCGGCGCCCTTCGCCACCGCCGACACGGCCATGCCCGCCTCGGCCCTGAACGGGGCCAACGTCATCCTGGCCGACACCGTGGCCACCTACGCCACCGCCGTGCAGAGCCTGGGCGAGGACGCCGACCCCCGCGACCTGCCCAACCTGCTCCCCCCGCACCCACGCTGCTTCGTCGAGATGCGAGGTCACGGCGACCGCACCCGGGGCTGGGGCGCCTACCTGCAGACGCTCGACCTGCGTGACCCGGCGGTCCTGCGCAAGGTCCAGGCCGACCCCGGCCTGAGACCGGGAGCCCACATGGCCGGCGACCGGGCCCGGCGATTGGTGATGGTCGGCCTGGTGGTCACCGACCCCGAGGGGTTCCCGATGGGCCCGGTGCTCCTGGCCCACCTCTGGCTCCGCGACGACGGCGGTCTGGCCGCGCCGCTGGCCGTGGCCAAGCCCCGGTTGCAGGACGAGTCCATGGCCGTCGGTGGGGACGAGTTCGTCAAGCGGTGCACGGCCCGGTACCTCGTCCCGGTCCTGGTGGCCCTGGCCTTCGCCAACTGCGAGGGGTCCGTGCTCGAGCGCATGCCCCCCGCCAGTTGGCGGGGCGACGCCGTCTTCGAGCGGCTGCTGGTCGAGCCGTTCGAGCGCATGTTGAGCCAGATCCAGCGCTCGGGGCTGGGGCGCATGGACGCGGCCCGCCAGCTGGTGCCGGGCCGGTTCGAGGACACGGCCGCCCCGGACGGGAGCCGCTCGGTCCGCTGGCGGCCCGAGAACGTCCGCAGCCTTCTCGACCGCGTCAAGCAGGCCTGACCCGTGCGGCGGCGGCTGCTGGCGGGCAGCGCTGCGGTCGTCGCCCTGGTCGTGGCCCTGGTCGCAACCGTCCTGTTCCTGCGGGGCGGCGACGAGGACACGCCGAGGGCGGAGGTCAGGGCCTATCTGGACGCGTGGGCGGCTTCTGACCTCGGGGCCATGGCCGCGCTGGTCGACGCCCCGCCGGCGGACTTCAACGCCCAGCACACGGCGATGGCCGATGCCCTCGGCGTGAGCGCCGCCCGCTTCGAGCCCGGACCGGTCGATCGGGACGGCGACCGGGCGACGGCGCCATTCGAGGCCCGGCTCACCCTGCGGGGGCTCGGCGACTGGCCGTACACCGGCCGGCTCGACCTGGTCCGCCGGCAGGACCGCTGGTTGGTGTCGTGGACGCCCGCCACCCTCCATCCCGAGCTGCAGCCCGGCCAGCGGTTCTCCCGGGCCCGCACCCGACCCGAGCGTGCCCCAATCCTGGGTGCGGGCGACCGGCCGCTCACCACCGGCGGTGAGGTCGTCTCCGTCGGCGTGGAGCCTCAACGAGTACGCGACCGGGGGGAGGTGACCCGGGCCCTCCAGCAGCAGCTCGGTGTGCGCCCCGGCGTCGTCGACACCGAGCTCGGACGCCCAGGCGTGCGCCCCGACTTCTTCGTCCCCATCGTCGACGTCCCGCGGGACCGGTTCAACTCGGTTCGCCCGGCGCTCGAGCCCGTCCCCGGGATCCTGTTCCGGGCCCGGGCGGCCCGGGTGGCGCCGAGCCCGGACTTCGCCCGCCACGTCCTGGGCCGGACCGGCGAGGTGACGGCCGAGGGCCTGGCGCGCCTCGGAGGCCTGTACCAGGCCGGCGACGTCGTCGGCCAGGGCGGGCTGGAGGCGGCGTTCGAGTCGCAGCTGGCGGGCGAGCCCTCGGGCGAGGTCCGTCTGCTGCAGCCCGCCGGGGAGACGGTGGCCACCCTGTTCAGGTTCCCCGGCCGGCCCCCCGCCGGGCCGGTGCGGACCACGCTCGACCTGGCCGTTCAGACGGCGGCCGAGGAGGCGTTGCGGACGGTCACCGGCCCGGCCGCCATCGTGGCCGTCGACGGAACCACCGGGGCGGTGCGGGCCGCGGCCAGCCGGCCCCTGTCGGAGGCGTTCAACCGGGCGCTGGCCGGGCGGTACCCGCCCGGCTCCACCTTCAAGGTGGTCACCACCGCCGGGCTGCTGGCGGGGGGCACGACGGCGACCACGCCGGTGCAGTGCCCCGCCACTCGCACCATCAGCGGGCGCCCGTTCGTCAACTTCGAGTCCGAGGCCCTGGGCGACATCGTGTTCCGTCGGGCCTTCGTCACCTCGTGCAACACCGCGTTCGTGGCCCTGGGCCAGCAGCTCGGCCGGCGCGACCTGGGCGCCGCGGCCGCCCGCTTCGGGTTCAACCGGCGCTACGACGTCGGCCTGACCACCTTCGGCGGCGCTTTCCCCGAGCCGACCGACGACACCGAGACCGCGGCCGCCGCCATCGGCCAGGGTCGAGTGGAGGCCAGCCCCCTGCACATGGCCACCGTCGCCGCGGCCGGGGCCACCGGCGGCTGGCGACAGCCGTACCTGGTCGAACCGGCCCCCACAACCGAGGCGGTGGAGCCGCTCGCCGCCCCGGTGGCGACCGCCCTGCGCCAACTCATGGTCGGCGTGGTCAGCGAGGGCACGGGCACGGCGGCGGCCGTCCCTGGCCAGGACGTGGGGGGTAAGACGGGCACGGCCGAGTTCGGCACCGGTTCGCCACTGCCCACCCACGCCTGGTTCATCGGCTTCCGGGGCACGCTCGGCTTCGCCGTGCTGGTGGAGGACGGCGGCGTGGGCGGCGAGGTCGCGGCGCCCATCGCCGGCCGGTTCCTCCGGGCGTTGCCCGCGACCTGACGCGGCGGGCCGACTCTTGGTCGACCGGGACCGCCATGAGGGGCGCGTCGACCGATCACCCTGGCTGCGCTCGTCCTGGGCGAGTTCCGACGCAGCTGTTCATCGGCGAGGAGACGGTGCCAGAACGACGTCCGCAACATCCTGGCGAACTGCACCTGAGCCGGAAGCAGCAGCTCATCCGCTCCGCCCTGGGGCACGGCATCGAGTAACCGGTGGGGGGCTCCGGAGGGCCGGTTTCGGGGCCCGGGCCGACGGGCGACGGGGCGGGGTGACCCGTACACTCTCCGTCGTGCGCCGACCGGTCTGGGTGTTCGTGGTGGCGCTCGTCGCCGGCGCCGGGACCACGGCCTGCGCCCGGCCCGAACGGTCGGAGTTCACCATCGGGAGGGCCGGGTCGCCGTCGTCGACCACCGCCGAACCGCCCGGCGCATCGGTCGGGTTCACCGTGACCGCCTTCGACGTCGAGGGCGCCGGTGACCCGGCCTCGGTGGAGCAGGTCAAGGCCGCGGTGGAGACGACGTTCTCCCGCTACCTCCGGGACGCCGTGCTCACGCCCCTACGGTCCGGCGGCCCCGCCGGCGAGCTGGAGCCGCTGTTCACCGCCCGGGCGGCCGAGCACGTGGCCGGCACCGCCGACCGCAACGCCTTCATCGACGAGGGCCTCCCTCCGGCGTGGCGTATCGAGGCCCCGGTGTCGGCCCTCCGCCTGCTCGGGCTGGCCGACCAGGCCGGCCAGGTCGTCCTGGTCGCAGTCCGCATGGACCTCAAGCTCCTGGCCGGCGTCCCCGGCACCACCGTCACCATCGAGCGGGGCGCCGACCTGCTGCTGGTGGCCGACGGCGACGGGTGGAAGATCGACGCCTACAGCGTCCGGGTCACCCGCGACACGCCCGACTCCTCCACCACGGTGGTCGCCCGCCAGTGAGACGTGAGCGTCTGCTCCTCGCCACGGCCGTGTTCCTGCTGGTCGCCGCGTCCGTGTCGCTCGTGATCCGCGACCCCGGGATCCTGCCCCAACCGGCGCCGGGCCCGCCTGCCATCGAGATCCACCGTGTCGACGAGGGCCGGTTCGACCCCGGCTCGGGCCAGGTCGTCTTCGTCCTGGTCATGGGCCACGACGCCCGGCCGGGGGAGGCCCAGTCCCGGGGCGACGCCCTGCACCTGATCGGCCTGAACCCGGGCGCCGGCCGGGCCACCATCCTCAACATCCCCCGCGACACCTACGTCGACGTGGGCGGCGGCAAGGACAAGATCAACACCGGGTATCTCACCGGCGGGCCGGTGCGGCAGGCCGAGCTGGTCGGAGCCCTGGTCGGCGTCGACGTCTCGTTCGTGCTCAGCACCGGGTTCAGCGGGCTGACGGCCATGGTGGACGAGCTGGGAGGCATCGACGTCGACGTCCCCATCCCCATGGACGACGCCAACTCGGGGGCGGTGTTCCCCCAGGGGCGGGTGCGGATGGACGGCGCCGGCGCTCTCGCCTTCGCCCGCAACCGCGGCATCCCCGGGGGCGACTTCAGCCGCACCCAGAACCAGGGGACGCTCATCCTGGCCGCCCTGGCCAAGCTGCGGGCCGAGGACCCGACGCCGGCCCGGGTGTTCAAGTGGCTCTCGGTGCTGGGCCGTCACACCCGCTTCGACGGCGTGAGCATGACCGAGCTCTACCGCCTGGGCCGGGTGGCGCTGGCCGTCGACCCGGCCAACGTTCGCAACATCACCATGCCGGGCGTCGGCGCCCGGGCCGGGGTGCAGCAGGTGGTGAACCCGACGTCAGCCGCCGGACCCCTCTTCGCCGACTTTCGAGACGACGCCATCGTCGTCCTCTAGCTCGTGTCGGGCGTCCGCCGAGCCGTGCCCGAGCCGTCGGGGCTGGCCGCCGCCGTCGTCCGACGAGACCCCTTCGGGGTCCTCCTCGCCTTCCCCCCGTCGTCGTTGCCCTCTTCGTCGTCCTTCTTGCTCGACGGCATCCGAACAGGTGACTCGCCATGGGGCCGAGCGCCGGCAGAGACGCTAAAGCCCTGACGCCCGGGTGCCGATACCTATGTCGGTCGTTGGCCTGACCGGGTCCCCCCTGTCCCGGTCAGGCCGCTGCCGTTCGAAGACTCAGCCGGGCGTCAGTCGGCGGCGCTGCGGCTTTCCGCCGGCGGTGCGGGGCACGGCGTCGACCACCACCACCTGGCGGGGCAGCTTGGCGGCCGACAGGCGCTCGGCGGCGAAGCCCCGCAGGGCGGCCAGCGTCGGCGGCTCGACCCCCTGGTGGGCGACGACATAGGCCACCACCCGCTCGCCCCAGTCCGGGTCGGCGGCCCCGGCCACGCACACGTCGGCCACCGCCGGGTGTGTGGCCAGCACCTGCTCCACCTCGGTCGGGCTGACGTTGACTCCTCCGGTGATGACCAGGTCGCGGAGGCGGTCGACGACGTGCAGTCGCCCGCCGGTGTCGAGGGCGCCGGCGTCGCCCGTGCGCAGCCACCCGTCGCCGGTGAAGGCGGCGGCCGTCTCCTCCGGGGCCAGCCGGTAGCCGCGCATGACGACCTCGCCCCGCACCAGGATCTCGTCGCCGGGGCCGATGTCGATCTCCACGCCCGGCAGCGGGTGGCCCTCGTGGACCACCCCGCCCCACGTCTCGCTCAACCCGTACGTGCGGGTGACCGGCCCCGGGAGCGGCTCCGACGGGCCGCCGCCCACCAGCACCCGGCGGAACCGGCCCAGGTCGACGCCGGCGCCCACCAGGCGGCGGGCCATGGTCGGTACCAGCGACACCAGGGTGGCGTCGGCGTCGGCGACGGCACCGACGTCGAATCGGGGCAGGACGGTGACCGGGACGCCGCTCAGCCACGACCGCGCCAGCACGGCCAGGCCGCCGACATGGTGCAGGGGCATGCAGCACAGCCACCGGTCGCCCGGGCCGGCGCCGACCACCTCGGAGACGGCCTGGGCCGACGCCCGGAGCCCGGCCCACGTGAGCTCCACCCCCTTCGGCTCTCCGGTGGTGCCCGAGGTGGCGACCACCGCGGCCACCTCTGGCGCCGCCCCGGTGTGGGGCTGGACCCGAGCGAGGACCCGCTCGACCTCGGGCTCCGGGGCCGACGGGTCGAGGACCAGCACGGCCCGGCCGGCGTCCCACGACGACACGATGGCGCGCGCCGCCTCGGGCCCGGCGGCGCGGACGGTGGTGATGCGCATCGACGACTACGGTATCGGCGTAGGAGTGAGCGCTCTAGGAGTAACGACACCCGTGGACGGAGACCAGCCCGCAGTACCTGTCGCCTGGGAGCGGAGGGGCGAGTACCAGGACATCCGCTACGAGGTGGCGGAGGGGATGGCCAAGCTCACCATCTGCCGCCCGGAGGTGCGCAACGCCTTCCGGCCCCGCACCGTCTTCGAGCTCTCCGACGCCTTCGACACCGCCCGGGACGACCCCTCCGTCGGGGTGGTCATCCTGACCGGGGAGGGGCCGCTGGCCTTCTGCTCGGGCGGCGACCAGAAGGTCCGGGGCGACGACGGTTACCGCGACGATTCGGGCACCGGGCGGCTCAACGTCCTCGACCTGCAGGTGCAGATCCGGCGGCTGCCCAAGCCGGTGATCGCCATGGTGGCCGGCTACGCCATCGGCGGTGGCCACGTCCTGCACCTGGTGTGCGACCTCACCGTCGCCGCCGACAACGCCCGGTTTGGCCAGACCGGGCCGCGGGTGGGGTCGTTCGACGGCGGCTACGGGGCCGGCCTGCTGGCCCGCACCGTGGGTCAGAAGAAGGCCAAGGAGATCTGGTTCCTGTGCGAGCAGTACGACGCTCGGGAGGCGCTGGCCATGGGCCTGGTGAACAAGGTCGTCCCTCTCGAGCGGCTGGAGGAGGAGACGGTGGCGTGGGCCCGCCGGATCCTCACCCACAGCCCCTTGGCCCTCCGGTTGCTCAAGGCCGCCTTCGCCGCCGACGCCGAGGGCCTGGCCGGGGTCCAGCAGCTGGCCGGTGATGCAACTCTCCTCTATTACCTGTCGGAGGAGGCCCAGGAGGGCCGGGACGCCTACGTCCAGAAGCGGCCACCCGACTTCAGCCGGTTCCCCCGCCGGCCATGACACCTTGCCCCGAGCCCGGGCGGTGACCCCGCCGGCCCTGTGGTGGCAGGGGGCTCGGCCCAAGACGCTGAGCGCGTCGCTGGCGCCGGTGGTGGTGGGCACGGCGGTGGCGGCCCACTACGGCGACGTGGTGGCGTGGCGGACGGGCGCCGCCGCGGTGGTGGCCCTGGCCCTGCAGGTGGGGGTGAACTACGCCAACGACTACTCCGACGGGGTGCGGGGGGTCGACACGGCCGAGCGCCGGGGCCCGGTGCGCCTGACCGCCTCGGGACTGGCTCCTCCGGTGGCGGTGAAGCGGGCCGCCATCGTCGCCTTCGGGGTGGGCGCGGCGGCGGGCATCGCCCTGGCCGTGGCCGTCGACCTGCGCCTGCTGCTGGTGGGCGCGGCGGCGGTGCTGGCCGCCGCCCTCTACAGCGGCGGGCCCCGCCCCTACGCCTCCGCCGGCCTGGGTGAGGCTGCTGTCCTGGTGTTCTTCGGGTTGGTGGCCACGTGCGGGTCGGCGTACGTCCACCTGGAGCGGGTGCCGTGGCTGGCCGTGGCCGCGTCGTTGGCGGTGGGCCTGCTGGCCTGCGCCATCCTGCTGGTGAACAACCTGCGCGACGTCGACACCGACCGGGTGGCGGGGAAGCGCACGCTCGCGGTGCGGGTCGGCCCCGAGCGGACCCGCCGTCTCTATGCCGCCGCCGTGGTCGGCTCGTTCGTCGCCGTCGTCGCCGTGGGTGTTGGCGCGCCGCCGGCGCTGGTCGCCCTGGCCGCGGCCCCGCTGGCCGTGCCCCCGCTGCGCACGGTCGCCTCCCGGTCCGACCCGCCGGCGCTCGTCGGAGCCCTGGTCGCCACTGCCCGCCTGGAGCTGGTGGTGGCCGTGCTCCTGGCCGTCGGTCTGTGGTTGTGAGGCTGGCGGTGAAGGTCCGGCTGCCCCTGCGGGCGCCGCTCGGCGGCCGGCTCGAGCGGGAGGCCACCCTCGTCGTGGGCCCCGCCGGCTGGGGCGAGGTCTCGCCCCTGCCGGGGTACCCGTGCGCCGCCGAGCAGGCCGAGGCCGCCGCCGCGGAGGCGGCGTTCGGGAC
>JALYGL010000108.1 GCA_030777125.1 Actinomycetota bacterium | reverse complement strand
AGGGCCATCCCGGGGCCCAGGCCTGGGACGACGCCCTGTCGAAGGCCCGGTTCGAGTTCCGCTGGGAGGACCAGTTCGACCTGGCCCTCGACCCAGAGACGGCCCGGGCGTACCACGACGAGACCCTTCCTGCGGCCCCGGCCAAGACCGCCCACTTCTGCTCCATGTGCGGTCCGAAGTTCTGCTCCATGCGGATCAGCCACGACGTGCGGGCATACGCGGAGAAGCAGGAGATCGAGCTGGGGATGAAACAGAAGTCGGAGGAGTTCCTGGCCGGCGGGGCCGAGATCTACCGCGCTCCCTCGGGCTGAGCCCGCGCCACGCCGGGCTCAAGGTAGATCACCCGGGCCTCGGGCACGGTGGCGCGGACCGAGTTCTCCACCCGGTTGATGGCGCCCGCCACCTGGGCGAAGTCGAGGTCGCCGCCGAGCTCCAGCTTGGCCGCCACCAGAAGCTCGTCGGGGCCCAGGTGCTGGGTGCGCATGTGGATGACGCGCCGCACGGCGTCGTCCCCCTCGATGGCGCCCCGGATCCGCCCCGTCATCTCGGGTGACGCCGACTCGCCGATCAGCAGGCTCTTCATCTCGATCACCAGGGTGATGGCGATGACGCCCAGGAGCACGCCGATGCCGACGCTCCCCACCGCGTCCCAGCGAGGGTTGCCGGTGACCTCGGCCGTGGTGACGCCGACCAGGGCCAGGACCAGGCCGATCATGGCCCCGATGTCCTCGAGCAGCACGACGGGCAGCTCCGGGACCTTGGCGTGGCGGATGAAGTGCCACCACGACGCGTCACCCTTGGCGTGCTGGCTCTCCTTGACGGCGGTGCGCAGCGAGAACGTCTCGAGGGCGATGCCGAACAGCAGGATGACGATGGCAACGGTCGCCGACTCGAGCTCGTGGGGGTGGCGCAGCTTCTCCACGCCCTCGTACAGGGCGAACAGCGAGCCCAGGGTGAAGATCACCAGGGCGACCACGAAGGACCAGAAGTACCGCTCGCGCCCGTAGCCGAACGGGTGCTCGGTGGTGGCCGCCTTCCGGGCCCGCTTGCCACCGAGCAGGAGCAGGCCCTGGTTGGTACTGTCGGCGACCGAGTGCACGGCCTCGGCCAGCATCGACGCGGCGCCGGTCAGGGCGAAGCCCACGAACTTGGCGATGGCGATCCCGAGGTTGGCGAAGAACGCGGCGATGATGGCCTTACGGCTTCCCTCCTGCATGCCGGCGGATCGTACCGGTCGGTCGCCGGACGGCTACTCGGCCAGGCGCTTGGCCACCGTGCGCAGGTCGGCGACGAAGGCGGCCATCTCGGCCTGACGGGTGGCCTCGTCGACCGCCCGCAGGATCGACGACGGGTGGACGGTGGCCGTGACGACCGGCCCGATGAGCCCCTCGACGAACTCGCCCCGCTGCTTGGTGACGCGGAAGCTGCGGCCCAGGATGGCCTGGGCGGCGGTGGCGCCGAGGCACACCACCATCCGCGGCTGCACCGCCTCCAGCTCGGCGTCGAGCCACGGCCGGCAGGCGCCGATCTCCTCGGCGTTGGGGCGCTGGTGGATCCGCCGCTTGCCCTGGGCCTTCCACTTGAAGTGCTTGACCGCGTTGGTGACGTACACCTTGGACCGGTCGATCCCGGCCTCCTCCAGCCCCTGGTCGAGCACCCGGCCGGCGGGACCCACGAAGGGCCGCCCGGCCAAGTCCTCCTTGTCGCCGGGCTGCTCGCCCACCAGCATCAGCTCGGCACCCACCGCGCCCTCGCCGAAGACGGTCTGGGTGCCGGTGCGCCACAGGTTGCAGGCCTGGCACCCGGCCGCCGCCTGGCGCACCTCCTCGAGCGGGCGCATCGGCGTGGCGGTACCCGGCGGCTCAGGTGGTCAAACGGCGACCGGCGCCCGGAGCACCACGCCCTCGCACTCCAGCAGGGCCCGCTTGGCCGGGCTGCCGAAGGCGAAGTCGCCGATCGTGCCGTCGCTGCGGACCACGCGGTGGCAGGGCACCAGCACGGGCGTCCGGTTCCGGCCCAGGGCCGACCCCACTGCCCGCATGGCCTGGGGACGCCCGATGCGCTCGGCCACCTCCCGGTACGTGCGAGTCTGACCGTGGGGGATCTCCTGGGTGGCGACCAGCACGGCCCGGTCGAACGGGGAGACGCCCCGCCAGTCGACCGGCACGGGGGTGGCCCGCAGGGCGGACGGGAGCGACGTGCCTCGCCGGACGGGGCGGCCGAACCGCTCCTCGAAGGCGGCCTCGAACCGGCCGGCGTCGTCGCCGGGCTCCACCCGGCACACGCCCTCGGCATTGAAGGCGACGAAGGCAGCGCCGAGGGCCGTGTCGATAGTTACATACGTGTCATCGAACCTCATGCCCTCAGTATCGTCGGCGTCCGCGGCGGCGGCCACGCACTTCGGCGGAAGTACCCTGCCGGCCATGCGGATCGGCATCGACGTGTCCCAGCACCAGCTCACGTGGCCGGAGCTGCGCCGCCGGGTGTCCTTCGCCGAGGAGGCCGGGTTCGACGGGGCCTGGGTGTTCGACCACTTCAAGGCCCTCTACGGCGATCGGGGCGGACCGTGCATGGAGGGCTGGACGCTGCTGGCCGCGCTGGCCGCCTGCACCCACCGCATCCGGCTGGGCACGCTCGTCACCGGGGTGACCTACCGCCACCCGTCGCTGCTGGCGGCCGAGGTGGTCACGGTCGACCACGTCTCCGACGGACGGCTCGAGCTGGCAGTCGGAGCGGCGTGGTTCGCGGAGGAGCACCGTGAGCTCGGGTTCGACTTCCCGTCCGCCGGCGAGCGCATCGACCGCCTCGAGGAGGCCATCCAGGTGATGAAGGCGCTGTTCACCACCGACGGCGCCGACTTCCGCGGCCGCTACTACCGGCTGCGGGGCGCGTCCTACAACCCCAAGCCGGTGCAGCGGCCGCACCCGCCGCTGTGGGTGGGAGGCGGGGGCGAGCGGCGGACGCTGCCGGTGGCCGCCCGCCACGCCGACGTGTGGCACGGCTTCGGCTCGCCGGCGGTGCTGGCCCGCAAGTCCGCGATCGTGGACCGCGCCGCCGACGAGGCGGGGCGCGACCCGGCCGCCATCGTTCGGTCCACCAACCTCTCCATCTCGGAGCCGTGGGACGAGGTCCGGCGCACGGCGGACGCCCTCCGCCTCGCCGGGTTCACGTACCTGGTGGCCAGCTGGCCGGCCGACCGGGCCCGGATGGAGGAGTTCGCCGCCGACGTCCTCCCCGAGCTGGCCGCCGACTAGTGCTTTCCCGGACGGGGCACTAAGTGGAGATCGGGCCCGGCGTCGTCCAGATCGACACCCGGCTGGGCGGGTGGGACCACGTCACCGCCGGCTACCTCATCGAGGGGCCCGAGCCGGTGCTGGTGGAGACCGGCAGCCAGACGTCGCTGCCCACGCTCCTCGAGGCCCTGCAGGCCCTGGGCGTCGGCCCCGGCGACCTGGCCGCGGTGGTGGTGACCCACATCCACCTCGACCATGCCGGGGCAGTGGGCGACGTGGCCGCCGCCTTCCCCGGCGCCACCGTGTACGTGCACGAGAAGGGCGCCCGCCACCTGGTCGACCCGTCCCGTCTCATCGCGTCCGCGGCCCGGGTGTACGGCGACCTGCTCGACCGCCTCTACGGCCGGGTGACGCCCACACCCGCCGACCGCATCCGGGTGCTGGGCGACGGCGAACGGGTCCGGGTGGGCCCCACCCGGTCGCTCACCGCGGTGGACTCGCCCGGGCATGCCAAGCACCACCTGGCCCTCCACGACTCGGAGACGGGGATCCTGTTCACGGGTGACGCGGTGGGCGTCAGGCTCCCGGACGTGGGCGTGCTGCGTCCGGCGACCCCGCCGCCGGACTTCGACCTCGACCAGGCGGTGGCGTCGCTGCGCGCCTTCGCCGCCCGCCGGCCGTCGGCCCTGGCCCTGGCCCACTTCGGCGTGGTCCCGGGGGAGCCGGCGGCCACTCTGCAGGAGGGCGAAGCCATCCTGCGGCGGTGGGCCGAGGTCGCCGAAGCGGCGTGGCGCGACGGTCGCGACGTCGCCGCCGCCCTGGACGCGGCCTTCGGAGCCGAGCTGGCCGGCTTCGACGAGGACCAGCGCGAGAAGCACGAGACGCTCAACGGGGTCCATTCCAACGCTGCCGGCCTTCGTCGCTGGTTGGACTCGCGCCCACCGGCGCAGGCTGCGGACGGCCGCTGACCACTATCCTGTGGGGTCGCCCACCGGGCGGCGCCCCGCCTGCCCAGTTCGCCTGCAGAAAGCCGCTCATGAGCACAGTCCCCGACGCGCCCGCCGACCAGACGCCGACGCCGACGCCGACGCCGCCGCCGCCGAAGGTCGTGATCATCGGCGCCGGCCCTGCCGGCCTCACCGCCGCCTACGAGCTGGTCACGCGCTACGGGATCACGTCGACGATCCTCGAGTCCGACTCCGTGGTCGGCGGGATCAGCCGCACCGTCGAGCGCGACGGCTGGCGGTTTGACATCGGGGGGCACCGCTTCTTCACCAAGGTGAAGGAGGTGGAGGCCTTCTGGCACGAGATCCTGCCCGACGAGGACTTCATGCTCCGGCCCCGGATGAGTCGCATCTACTACGAGGGCAAGTACTACGACTACCCGCTCAAGGCCTCCAACGCCCTCAAGAACCTCGGCCTCTGGGAGGCGTTCCTCTGCGTGGCGTCCTACGGGTGGGCCCGAATCCGGCCGCCCAAGGACCAGACGACGCTCGAGGGCTGGATCGCCGCCCGCTTCGGCTGGAGGCTCTACAAGCACTTCTTCAAGACCTACAACGAGAAGCTGTGGGGCGTCCCCACCAAGAACATGCCAGCCGACTTCGCCGCCCAGCGGATCAAGAACCTCTCGCTGTCCAGTGCGGTCAAGAATGCCCTGCTGCCCAAGCGCAACCAGAAGGAGATCACCTCCCTCATCGAGGAGTTCCAGTACCCGAAGCTGGGCCCGGGGATGATGTGGGAGCGCTGCCGCGAGCTGGTCGAGGCCAAGGGCTGCAAGGTGCTGATGGACACCCGGGTCGTCGGCATCCGCCACGAGGGCGGCGGGGCGGTGTCGGTCACGGCCCGCACGGCCGACGGCGCCAGCACGGAGTACCCGTGCGACCACGTCATCTCGTCGATGCCGATCTCCCAGCTCCTGCAGGCCATGGACCCGCCCGCCTCGGACACCGCGGTGAAGGCGGCCGGTGACCTGCGTTACCGCGACTTCCTCACCGTCGCTCTGGTCGTGCCCGAGGAGTACAGCTTCCCCGACAACTGGATCTACGTGCACTCCAAGGACGTGAAGGTGGGTCGGATCCAGAACTTCGGGTCGTGGTCGCCTTTCCTCGTCAAGGAGGGGAAGACGTGCCTCGGGTTGGAGTTCTTCGTCTTCGAGGGCGACGACATGTGGAACAAGGCCGACGAGGACCTCATCGAGCAGGGCAAGCGCGAGCTGGGGATCCTGAACCTGGTCGACCCGACCAAGGTGGAGGCCGGCTACGTCGTGCGCATGCCGAAGGCGTACCCGTTCTACGACGAGCACTACAAGGACAACGTGGCCCGGATCGTCGAGTGGCTGAACGAGTGCGCTCCCAACGTCCACCCCGTCGGGCGCAACGGCATGCACCGGTACAACAACCAGGACCACTCCATGTACACGGCCATGCTCACGGCCGAGAACATCGCCACCGGGACCGCGCACGACGTCTGGAGCGTGAACGTCGAGGAGGAGTACCACGAGGAGGCGGCCGGCGACGACGCCGGTCGGGGGACACGGGGCACCGGTCGCGACGCCCCGGTCATCCCCCGCCACCACTACGGCGAGGAGCACCCCGTCAACCGGCCGACGATCACGTCCTGACGGTCAGGCGTCGAGGCCGTCATCGGGCGACGACTTCCAGGAGCGCCTGCGCGGTCTCGACCGGATGGGTGATGAAGGGGAGGTGCGGCAGCATGAGCGGGCGGTAGGTCCAGTCAGGACTCGATTCTGCCGTCGTCGCGCACTGGTCGAAG
>JALYGL010000107.1 GCA_030777125.1 Actinomycetota bacterium | reverse complement strand
GGCGGGGGAGGGGGCGGGGGAGAGGGGGGCGGGGCGACGGCGGTGGCCTCCGGCGCCGTCCTGGCCTGGGTGGGAGCCACGTCGAGCAGGACGGTGTCGTCCGGGCGTGGTGCCAGCGGCGCCGGCGGCGGAGCCGAGGCGGTGGCGACCTCGGTGAGGCGGCGGCGGAGGGTCCCGGGATCGAGGCGCCCGGCCGGGTCCTTGACGAGGAGGGCGTCGAGCACCGGGCCCAGGGCCCCGGCCCGCTGCGCCGGCCGGGGGGCGTCGGAGGCGATGGAGGTGAGCGTCGGAATGACGGCGCCCTTGCTGAACGGCGGTTCGCCCTCGACCCCGAAGTACATCGTCGCGCCCAGCGACCACAGGTCGGTGGCCGGCCCGGTGGGCTGGTTGTTCACCTGCTCGGGCGCCATGTACGACGGGGACCCGGTGATGTCGCCCGAGGTGGTCACCTTGGGGTCGTCCAGGATGGCGGCGATGCCGAAGTCGGCCAGGCGCACCCGGCCCGACTCGGACACCATCACGTTGGCCGGCTTGACGTCCCGGTGGACGATCCTGAGGGCGTGGGCCGCGCTCAGGGTGTCGAGGAGCTCGAGGGCGACGGCGGCCATGCGTGCCGGTGACAACGGGCCGTGACGTTCGACCAGCTCCGACAGGTTCGGCGCCTCCACCAGCTCCATGACGATGTACGTCTGGCCGTTGTCCTCGACCACGTCGTACACCGTCACCGCCCCGGGGTGGTTCAGGCGGGCCGCGGCCCGGGCCTCCCGCAGGACCCGCTCACACGCCTGGGCCCGCTCGGACTCGTTGAGAACGCCGGGAAAGCGGATCTCCTTGACGGCCACGCCGCGCTGCAGCAGCGTGTCGTGGGCGCGCCACACCACGCCGAAGCCACCCCGGCCGATGTGCTCCCGGAGCTCGTAGCGATCGTCGACGCGCGGGACAGCGCCGGGGTGCCCTGCCACGGCGGATAGCTACCCGTGGCCGGGTCGGGTCACTCCTCGTCCGGATCGGTGGGCGGGTCGGCGATCCACGACGCCGATGTGCCCCTGCGCATGGAGCGGGAGAAGCCGGGGAACTCGTGGCGGGTCTCGAGGTCGTCGGCGATGCAGGTGCAGTTGTCGGTGGCCCGGTCGCACCCCTCGCACACCACCCGGCCTTCGGCCTCGTCGAGCCGGACGTCCTTGCCACACAGGGCGCACACGCCCGTCTCCATGTACCGAAGGTCTCTCACAGCGCATCTCCATGTCGGATGGCGTCGGCGGGGATGGGGGCCCCGCCGACAGCGGCGGGCGAGGTCCAAAGGACCCGGGTGCCCGCCGCCATGAACAGGTCCCTCATGACATCTCTTTCATACCCCGAGGAGGCGCTCGACGGGCTCGATGGCGAAATAGGCGACGAAGAGCAGCGCCACCACCCACAGGAGGGGGTGGACCTCCCGCCCCCGGCCAGTCAGCAGCTTGATGACCACGTAGGACACGAACCCGGCACCGATCCCGTTGGTGATGGAGTACGTGAAGGGCATCAGGATGACGGTCAGGAAGGCGGGGATGGCGACGTCGTAGTCGGTCCACGGGATGTCGCGGACCTGGGTTATGAGCAGGAAGCCGACGACGACCAGCGCGGGCGACGCCGCCTCGTAGGGCACGACCTGCACCAAGGGAGCGACGAACAGAGCGCCCACGAACAGCAGCCCGGTGACCACGCTGGCCAGCCCGGTGCGGGCCCCGTCGCCCACCCCGGCGGCCGACTCGATGTACGTGGTGTTCGACGACGCCGACGCCGCCCCCCCGGCCACCGCGGCCAGGGAGTCGACCATGAGCACCCTGCCCACGCCCGGGAGCCGGCCCTCCCGGTCGACGAGCCCCGCCTCCGTGCCGACGCCCACGACGGAGCCCATGGTGTCGAAGAAGTCGGCCAGCATCAGGGTGAACACGAACAGCACGGTGCTGACCACGCCGACGGCGTCGAACGCCCCGCCCAGGCTGAAGGCGCCGAGGAGTCCGAAGTCGGGCGTGCCCAGCAGACTGTCGGGCAGCTTCGGCACGTTCAGGCCCCACCCGCTGGGGTTGACCAACCCGTCGGGCCCGAACTGGGGCGGGACGTCGACGATGGCGTTGAGGGCGACGGCGAACGCGGTGGTCACCACGATGCCGAGGAGGATGGCGCCCCGCTGGCGGCGGGCCACGAGCACGGCGGTGAGCAGCAGTCCGACCACGAACACCACCGTGGGCCAGCCGAGCAGGCGTCCGCCCACGCCGAGGTTGACGGGCACCGGCGTGTTGGCCGCATCGGGGATGCGACGGATGAACCCGGCGTCGACGAAGCCGATGAAGGCGATGAACAGGCCGATCCCCACGCTGATGGCCTGCTTCAGGGCCAGCGGGACGGCACCGAACACGGCCTGGCGGAACCCGGTGGCTACCAGGGCGGTGATGAGCAGCCCCTCGATGACGACGATCCCCATGGCCGCCGGCCACGACATCCGGGACGCCAGCTGGAAGGCGACCACCCCGTTCAGGCCCAGACCGGCCGCCACCGCGAAGGGGTACCGACCGACCACGCCCATCGCCGTGGTCATGACCGCGGCGACGAGGGCGGTGGCGGTGGTGAGCTCGCCCAGGTCGAGGCGGGTTCCGGTGGCGTCGGCCGCGCTGGACAGGATGATCGGGTTCAGCACCACGATGTAGGCCATGGTGAAGAAGGTGGCCAGGCCGCCCCGCACCTCCGTGCGCACCGACGAGCCCCGCTCGGTGATGGCGAAGTAGCGGTCCAGCCGGTCCATTGGCACGCCTCTCACATCCGACGCATGCCGCCGGCCCCAGATTGTAGGGTGCCCGCCATGGACCCCTACCTGGCCCTCTCGGAGGGCACTACCGCCCTTATCGTGATCGTGGCGCTCGTCGTCGTCGCCGTCCTGGTCGCCGTGAGCATGGGCAAGGGCCGCTGAGCGGCGCCCGCTAGAAGCTCAGCGGCGGCGGCGCCGACTCCCACCGGCGGGGCGGCGCGACATCGGGCGGCCGGCGCGCCGAGAGGCGCCCGGTCCGTCGGTCCCGGTCGCCATGACCGTCTCGGGCTCCGGCCACTCGTCCGACCCGAGGTCGGCGAGGCGCGACTCGTTCGAGAACACCTCCACCAGGGGGCAGTTGAGCCCCAGCTGGCGGCGCATGCGCTCGGCGTCGGTGACCTGGTCCCACAGCACCAGGCTGACGGCCACGCCCTTCTCGCCGGCCCGCGCCGTGCGCCCCGAGCGGTGCAGGTAGGCCTTGTGGTCCTCGGGCGGGTCGAAGTGGAGCACCACGTCGACGCCGTCGATGTCGAGGCCCCGGGCGGCGATGTCGGTGGCCACCAGGAGCTGGGCGTCGCCGGTGGTGAACTGCCGGAGGGCCCGGGTCCGGACGTTCTGGGCCAAGCCGCCGTGCAGGACCACCGCCTTGATGCCCTCGCCCTTGAGCTGGGTCACCAGGCGCTCGGCGCCCCGCTTGGTGCGGGTGAAGACCAGGGTCCGGTACACGCCCCTGGCCACGGCGGCCGCCACCTTGACCTTGTCCATCTGGTGCACCTTGAGGAATCGGTGCTCCATGGCTTCGACGGTGAGCTGCTCGGACACGACCGTGTGCTTCACCGGGTCGTTGGTGTAGAGCCGGATCAGGTGGTCGACGTCGCGGTCGAGGGTGGCGGAGAACAGCAGGGTCTGGTGCGGGGCCGGTCCGAGGTGGCGCAGCACCCACTCGACCTGGGGCATGAAGCCCATGTCGACCATACGGTCGGCCTCGTCCAGCACCAGGAAGGTGACGTCGGACACGTCGACGTCGCCCCGGTTGCCCAGGTCGATGAGCCGACCCGGGGTGGCGATCACGATGTCGACGCCTCGCCGGAGCGCCTTCAGGTTTCGGTCGATGGGAACGCCGCCGTAGATGGCGCCCATGCGCAGGTTGGCGGCCTTGGCCAGCGGGGCGAGCACCTCCTCGACCTGCTGGGCCAGCTCCCGGGTGGGGACGAGCACCAGGCCGTGGGGCCGCCCGGGCTTGGCCGGGGCGATGCCCTGGACCAGCGGGATGCCGAAGGCGAGGGTCTTGCCCGAGCCCGTCTTCGCCTGCCCGCAGACGTCGCGCCCGGCCAGGGCGTCGGCGATGGTCAGGGCCTGGATGGGGAACGGTTCGTTGATGCCCCGGGCCGCGAGCACGGCCACGAGGTCGGGTGAGACGCCGAGCGCCTCGAAGGTGGTGTTGATCGGAACTCCTTGGGTTGTCGGGGAGTGGGTCGACCCGACGTACCGCGGCAGCTGTGGCCGAAGGAGAACGGTGACCCCGGCGAGGCCCGTATGGCCTGCGCTCAGAGCCACAGCATAGCCGCGGAACGCGCGCCGGATGGCATGGTCGACGGCCGCGTCGCCGCCTGCGGGCGGGCAAGCTGGAGGCATGACGGAGTTGGAGCTGGTGCCGACGGCCATGGTCGCCGGCGGCAGCGCCCTGGCCCGGGACGGCGGTGGACGGGTGGTGTTCGTGGATGGTGCCCTCCCCGGCGAGCGCGTCCGGGCCCGGCTCACCGACGAGCGGCGGGACTTCGCCCGGGCGGTGGCCGTCGAGGTCGTCGATCCGTCGCCCGACCGGGTCGCTCCACCGTGCCCGGCCCTCGCCGCGGGCTGTGGTGGGTGCACCTGGCAACACGTGGCGCCGGGCGCCCAGGCCCGGCTCAAGGCCTCGGTCGTCGTCGACGCCCTGCGCCGCATCGGCCGGTTGCCCGACCCCCCGGTGCCGGGGGTGGTCGGGCTGCCGGGCCCGGCGCTGCGGACCACCGCCCGGCTGGCCGTGTCTCCCGAGGGCCGGGCCGGCCACCGCCCCCGGGCCGACGGGACCGGTCCGGGGCTCCCGGTGCCCACCGACAGTTGCATGGTCGCCCACCCGCTGCTCGACGAGCTGCTCGTCGCCGGCCGCTACCCCGGGGCCGCCGAGGTCCTCCTGCGGGTCGGGGTGTCGTCGGGGGAGCGGGTGGTGCGGGCCAAGTACCGCCCACGCGACGTGAACGTACCGGACGGCGTGGTCGTGGTCGGCGAGCGCGACCGCCGCCCGGCGTCCGTGCACGAGGAGGTGGCCGGGCGTCGCTTCCGCGTCTCGGTCGGGTCCTTCTTCCAGCCGGGACCGGTGGTGGCCGAGGGCCTGGTGGCCGCCGTGCGGGCCGCAGTCCACGGGGCCCTCCCGCCAGGAGGCCACCTGGTCGACGCCTACGCCGGCGTCGGGCTGTTCGGGTCCGTGCTGGGCGCGTCGCACGGAGTGACGGTGACGGCGCTGGAGAGCGCGCCGGCCGCGGTGGCCGATGCCCGGGAGAACCTGGCCGACATCGACGCCCGGGTGGTGGCCGGCGAGGTGGGCCGATGGCGGCCGGCCGCCGCCGACCCGCAGGTCGACGTGGTGGTCGCCGATCCGTCGAGGACGGGCCTGGGCCGGCCCGGTGTGGGCACCATCGGCGCCGCCCGGCCGGGGCGGCTGGTGCTGGTGAGTTGCGACCCGGCGTCACTCGGTCGCGACGCCGCCCTGCTGGCCGACGCCGGCTATCGACTCACGTCCGTCGACGTGGTCGACGCCTTCCCGCACACCTTCCACGTCGAGACGGTGAGCCGCTTCGACGCGGCCTGAGCCGGCCGGCCTCAGGGGGAGTCCGGAGGACGGCGTTCGTGGGCCGCGGGGCGCGCCGCCCACAACGAGCTCAGTGCCGTCACGACGGCCAGGCCGGCGAACAGTCGCTGCCCGTACGCGGCCGCCACCCACGCGTTCACGCTGAACACGGCGGCGATGACCAGCCAGACGCTCGATGGATGTGCCGCCCGCTGCGCCCGCCTCACCGCCGGAGCATACGGGAACCGGTTGCTGCCTACGATGGCGCCGCCGTGAGAGCCGTCGTCTACAGCCGGACCGGGGGTCCCGACGTCCTGCGGGTGGTGGACCGGCCCGACCCCGAGCCGCAGCCGGGAGAGGTCCTCGTGCGGGTGGCCGTGTCCGGCGTCAACCCCACCGACTGGAAGAACCGGGCCGGCAAGGCGTCCGGTGAGCCGACGCTGTTCCCCGAGGTCACGCCGAACCAGGACGGCGCCGGCACGATCGTCGCCGTGGGCCCCGGCGTGGACCCGGCCCGCGCCGGTGAGCGGGTGTGGCTGTGGGAGGCGGCGTGGGAGCGGGCCGGGGGGACGGCCCAGGAGATGGTGGCCATCCCCGCCCGCCAGGCGGTGCGGTTGCCCGACGGGGCATCGTTCGACCTGGGGGCCAGCCTGGGGATCCCGGCCATGACCGCCCACCGGGCCCTCACCGTGGGCGCCGAGGGCCCGGACCGGCTGGCGCCAGGGGCCCTCGACGGGCGTACCGTCCTCGTTGCCGGAGGCGCCGGCGCGGTGGGCCACGCCGCCATCGAGCTGGCCTCGTGGGCCGGCGGAACCGTGGTCGCCACCGTCAGCTCCCCGGAGAAGGCGGCCCTGGCCACCGCCGCCGGCGCCGACCACGTGGCGAACTACCGGGCCGGCGACGCGGCCGAGGCCATCCGGCGGGTCGCACCGGGCGGCGTCGACCTGGTCGTCGAGGTGGCCCCGGCGACCAACGCCGAGCTCGATGCCGCCGTGCTCGCACCGAACGGCACCGTCACCTGCTACGCCAGCGAGGAGGAGCCCCTCGCCATCCCCATCCGTAGGGCCATGCGCCCGAACGCCCGCTACCAGTTCATGCTCGTGTACACCATGCCCGACGCGGCCAAGCTCCGGGCGGTCGACGACGTGACCGCCGCCGTCGCCGCCGGCGCCCTGCGCGTGGGGGAGGAGGCGGGGCTGCCACTGCACCGGTTCCCACTGGAGCGGACGGCCGACGCCCATGCCGCGGTCGAGGCCAGGGTGGTGGGCAAGGTGCTCATCGACGTCGCGACGTGACCGGATCGCCTCAGCGGGGAAGGGTTCACACATGAGCGACCGCGACTCCCGCCTGGCCGACCTGGTGGCGAAGACCAAGGAGGCCGAGGCTGACCCCGCCATCAAGCAGGCTCACGCCTCGCACAGCCAGGAGGTGGCCGCCAACCTCGAGGTGTTCACGGGGCTCGACCAGGAGCGATAGCCGCCTCCGGCTGACGCGGTGGCCGTGGCACCGTAGGCTCACGGTTTCGTGCTCGGTCTCCCTGACGCCATACGTGCCTGCCTGTTCGACCTCGACGGCGTCCTGACCCAGACCGCCACCGTGCACGCGGCGGCCTGGAAGGAGATGTTCGACGCCTTCCTGCAGGAGCGGGCGACCCGGACGGGCGAGCCGTTCGTGCCGTTCGACCCTGTCGACGACTACCGGCTCTACGTCGACGGCATGCCGAGGGCCGACGGGGTTCGCTCGTTCCTGGCGTCGCGGGGGATCGCCCTGCCCGAGGGATCGGCCGACGACCCGCCCGGGGCGGACACGGTGAAGGGCCTTGGGAACCGCAAGAACGAGCTGGTGCTGCGGCTCATCCACGAGTCCGGCGTCGTGGTCTACGACGGGTCGGTCGACTACGTGCGGGCTGCGCGCGACGCGGGCCTGGCCACGGCCGTCGTCTCCTCGAGCGCCAACACCCTCGACGTCCTGCGGTCGGCGGGCATCGAGGAGCTGTTCGACGTCCGGGTCGACGGTCTGGTGGCGGTCGAGAGGGGTCTGCGGGGCAAGCCTGCGCCGGACACGTTCCTGGCTGCGGCCGAGGCGTTCGGGATCGAGCCGTCCGGCGCGGCCGTGTTCGAGGACGCCCTGGCCGGGGTCGAGGCGGGCCGGGCGGGTGGGTTCGGCTTCGTGGTCGGCGTGGACCGCACCGGCCAGGCCGACGCCCTGCGGGACCGGGGCGCCGACTTGGTGGTGGGAGACCTGAGCGAGCTGCTGGAGGACCGGTGATCATCCATCCCTGCTACACCGGCGAGAACTGGTGCGTGCGGGAGAGCACCCTCGACGTCGACGTGCTGGCCCAGGCCGAGTCGGTCTTCGCCCTGGCCAACGGGCACCTCGGCCTTCGCGGCAACCTTGACGAAGGCGAGCCCTACGGACTGCCCGGGACCTATCTCAACGGGTTCCACGAACTGCGGCCCCTGCCATACGCCGAGGCCGGGTACGGCTACCCCGAGTCAGGCCAGGCCCTGATCAACGTGACCAACGGCAAGCTCCTGCGCCTCCTGGTCGACGACGAGCCCTTCGACGTCCGGTACGGACGTTTGGAGTCGCACGAGCGGATCCTCGACCTGCGCGCCGGCACGCTGACGCGTGACGTCCACTGGGTGTCGCCTGCCGGCCAGGCAGCGAGGATCCGGTCCGTACGCCTGGTCTCGTTCACCCAACGGGCGGTCGCCGCCATCAGCTACGAGGTGGAGGCCATCGACGATCCGGCCCGCGTCGTCATCCAGTCGGAGCTGGTCGCCAACGAGCCGATGCCTCAACCGGGGCAGGACCCCCGCGTCGCCGCCGCGCTGACCGCGCCGCTCTTGGCCGAGGACCATGGCACCCGCGGGGGGACCGCCGTGGAGCTGGCCCACCGAACGGCCGCCAGCAACCTCCGGATGGCGGCGGCGATGGACCACATCGTCGACGGACCGACGGGTACGGACGTCTACGCCGAGGCCGATCCGGACACCGGCCGGGTGACGGTGACGACCGTGCTGGAGCCGGGCCGGCGCCTGCGGATCGTCAAGCTGCTGGCCTACGGGTGGTCCAGCCTGCGCTCCCGCCAGGCCCTGCGAGACCAGGTGGTGGCGGCCATGACCGCGGCCCGGCACACCGGCTGGAACGGCCTGCTGAAGGAGCAACGGGCCTACCTGGACGAGTTTTGGGACCGGGCCAACGTCGAGGTCGACGGCGACCCGGAGATCGAGCAGGCCGTCCGCTTCGCCCTGTTCCACGTGCTGCAGGCGGGTGCCCGGGCCGAGGGTCGGGCCATTCCGGCCAAGGGGTTGACCGGCACGGGCTACGACGGCCACGCCTTCTGGGACACGGACACGTTCGTCCTCCCCGTTCTGGCCTACACGATGCCCCAGGCCGCGGCCGATGCACTGCGCTGGCGGCACAGCATCCTGCCCGTGGCCCGGCAGCGAGCGCGGACGCTCGGCCTGCAGGGGGCCGCCTTCCCGTGGCGCACCATCGCCGGGGAGGAGTGCTCCGGGTACTGGCCGGCGGGAACTGCCGCGTTCCACGTCAACGCCGACGTCGCCGACGCGACCATCCGCTACGTCGACGCCACCGCTGACGACGACTTCGAGCGCGACGTGGCCCTGGAGCTTCTCGCCGAGACGGCCAGGCTGTGGCGATCGCTCGGCCACCACGACCGCACCGGGCGGTTCCGGATCCCGGGGGTGACCGGCCCGGACGAGTACAGCGCGCTGGCCGACGACAACGTCTACACCAACCTGATGGCCCAGCAGAACCTGCGGGCCGCGGCCGACGCGTCCGAGCGGCACCCGACGGAGGCCGAGGCGCTGGGGGTGGCCAAGGAGGAGGTCGTGGCCTGGCGGAACGCGGCGGAGGCCATGCTCGTCCCCTACGACAACGAGTTGGGCGTCCATCCCCAGGCCCTCGGGTTCACCACCCACCCGGTCTGGGACTTCAACGCCACCCGGCACGACCAGTACCCGCTGTTCCTGCACTTCCCGTACTTCGACCTCTACCGCAAACAGGTGGTGAAGCAGGCGGACCTGGTCCTGGCCATGTACCAGCGCGGCGACGCCTTCACCGCCGACCAGAAGCGGCGGAACTTCGCCTATTACGAGCCGCTGACCGTCCGCGATTCGTCGCTGTCGGCGGCGGGCCAGGCGGTGCTGGCGGCCGAGATCGGCCACCTCTCACTGGCGTACGAGTACCTGGCCGAGGCCAGCCTGCTCGACCTGCAAAACCTGCACAACAACACCAGCAGCGGGCTGCACCTGGCCGCTCTGGCCGGGGGATGGCTGGCGCTGGTGGCCGGCTTCGGTGGCTTCCGGGCCCGGGACGGCCGGTTGAGCTTCGCCCCCCGGCTCCCGGCGGCCATCACCGGGCTCACCTTCCACGTTTGGTACCGCGACCGTTCGGTCCGGGTCGCGGCCACGGCGACCGAGGCGACGTACCGGCTGCGCAAAGGGGAGCCGTTGGAGGTCACCCACCACGGCGAACCGCTGCTCCTCATGCCCGGCGAACCGGTGAGCCGGTCCATCCCGGCCTGCCCCTCCGTGCCCCGTCCGCCTCAGCCACCGGGCCGGGCGCCCGCCCACCGGCATCCCACCGGCGACGAGTGAGTCGGCGCGGCGGGCCCGCGGCTCACCGCCTGACTGCCGCCCTGGTCACGATCTCTTCGGCGATCTGCCGCAGCTTCCGGTTCTCCCGCTGAGAGGCCCGAACCAGGATCTGGAAGGCGTCGTCGGCGGTGCAGCGCTGGGTTCCCATGATGATGCCCTTGGCCTGCTCGATGGTCGCCCGCGACTTCATGGCCTCGACCATGTCCTGACCGAGCTGGTGCGCGTCCCAGTAGGCCTGTGAGTTGGCCAGCACGATGGCGGCGTGGGTCGCGAACTGCAGCGCCACCTCCACGTCGTGGTCGGAGAACGCCGCCGGCTTCCGGGAGTAGAAGTTGAGGGCACCGACCCCTTCGTGACGGGCGGTCAGCGGGATCGACATGCTGCTCTGGATGCCGTGGGCGGCGGCGGCCTCGCTGAAGGGTGGCCACTGCTGGTCCCCCTCCATGTCGTCGATGCGGTACACCTGTTGGTGGCGGAAGGAGTCCAGGCACGGGCCGATGCCTGTCTCGTACTGGGCCGCGTCCATCTCGGGCGACGCCTCGTCGGTGAACACCGCCGTGCGGGGTCGGCCCTCGACCAGCATGGTGAGCCCGACCATGTCGGCGCTGGCGACGCTCGTGCAGGCCAGGTCCGACACCTGCTGAAGCGTCTCCTGAAGAGTGGCTTCACCCACGAAGAAGCGCGACATCGCGCCGAGGCACTTGCTCAGAGACTCCGAATCGGCAGGCACAACCGGCTCCCGGCGGGAGGGTGAGCCAGTTGCATCCCTCGCTCGTGAAGGACGATGGCCAACTCAGGTGTTGCCCCTACCCTACCCCACGGACCGCGAAGACGCTGCCAACCGCCCAACTCGACGGGTCGAGGGATACAATTTACGGGGAAGTCAAGTGGCTGAAGGAACTGACGAAGCGCACCCGAGCGACCTGGCCGAGACGTTCGCCGAGGTGGCCCGGTCCTTGCGGGCCGACGGGTCCGTCGAGGCGACGATGGACCGGATCGTGAAGCTGGCCGTTGAGACCATCGACGGCTGCGACCACGCCGGCATCTCGTTGGTGCAGGGCCGGAAGATCACCACACCGGCGGCGAGCGACGACGTACCCGTGACCGTCGACGCCGTCCAGTACGAGGCAGAGGAGGGGCCGTGCCTCGACGCCATCCGGGAGCACGAGGTCTTCACCACGGGCGACCTGCGCCGCGAGCAGCGCTGGCCGCACTTCTCAGCCCGTGCCGTCGAGGAGAGCGGCGTGCTGAGCATGCTCTGCTTCCGCCTCTTCGTCGAGGAGAACACCCTCGGCGCCCTCAACCTGTACTCCAGGGCCGAAGCCGCGTTCGACGCCGACGACTGGACGGTCGGCTCGGTGTTCGCCGCCCACGCCGCCGTGGCCCTCTCGGCCGCCATCAAGCAAAGGCAGTTGGAGGAGGCGGTCGAGTCCCGCGACATCATCGGTCAGGCCAAGGGCATCCTGATGGCGCGGGAGCACGTGACCGCCGACGAGGCGTTCGACATGCTCCGCCGCGGCTCGCAGCGGCTGAACGTCAAGCTACGCGAGCTGGCAGGCAGGATCGCGATCGGCGAACCTGCCTCGAGCCAGAGCGAGCTCCACCCCCGGTAACCGGACGGCGCGTCAGGCTCACCCTTCGTCGTCCTCTGCCAGCGGTACGTCGGGGTACGCCCGGCGGGCCCAGTCCTTGGCGTCGTCGACGGACGCGTACGTCTCGTTGCTGTAGAGCTCGACGCCGTTCTCCGGCTCGACGTAGCACCACGTCCAGCCGTCATCCTCGACGGCCTCGACGCGTAGCTCAGCTCGCGGTGGTCGACTCTTCTGGCTCTTCACTCGCCCCCTCCTCGGCCGCGCCGTTGTACCGCTTCGGGTGGAGCACGGCGTCGAACGGGACCGTCGCGAAGCGCTCGGCCCGGCTCACCTGGAACCCCTTCATCAGCCGGTACGTCAGGTACCCGACGAGGGGTGGCAGCACGATTATGAGGACCTGGAAGACCCGGGTGATGGTCGCGACCGAGGCGGCGAGCTTGTTGGCGATGAGGTCGTTGCTCGCGGCCACCTGTAGGACCACGTAGAACGTCAGCGTCGTCATTCCCAGCGCAGTGCGCACCGGGCGGTCACGGGCGCGGTCGAGGATGTGGTGGGGTTCACGATCGCGGGTGAAGCGGGCTTCGAGGAACGGCCAGAGGTACAGCAATCCGAACGTGATGCCGGGAAGCAGAGCGCCGGCGAAGAAGGGGTTCGGGATCTCGAAGCCGAAGGCGCGGAGCTCCCACGAGGGGATGATCCTGAGCGCTCCCTCGGTCCACCCGAGCCACCAGTCGGGTTGCGCCGGTGAGGGCACCTGATCGGGGTGGAAGGGCCCGTAGAGCCACACGGGATTGACCTGCAGCAGCCCGCCCATGGCGATCAGCACCGCGAACACGGCGAAGAAGAGGCCGATCGAGTTGATGGCGTAGGTCGGCCAGAGCTTGCTGCCGACGACGTTGGTCTCCCTGCGTCCCGGCCCCGGGAAGTCGGTGTGCTTCTGCCGCCAGATGATGGCCAGGTGCACCGTCAGCAGGCCGATGATCAGCCCCGGGACGATCATGACGTGGGTGACGAACAGCCGGGGGATGATCTCGTGCGCCGGGAACTCGCCGCCGAAGACGAGGAACGCCAGCCACGTCCCGACTACGGGCACGGACAGGGCGATGGAGTAGGCGATCCGGAGGCCGGTGCCAGACAGCAGGTCGTCGGGGAGCGAGTACCCGGTGAAGCCGTTGAAGAAGGCCAGGATGAACAGGGTCACTCCGACGATCCAGTTGATCTCCCGGGGCCGCCGGAAGGCCCCGGTGAAGAACACGCGGAGCATGTGCAGGACGAGGGCGGCGATGAACACGATCGCTCCCCAGTGGTGCGCCTGGCGCATCACCAGCCCGGCGCGGACGTCGAAGCTGAGCTCGACCGTCGAGCGGTACGCCTCCGACATCTCCACGCCGCGGAGGGGCGCGTAGGAGCCCTCGTAGGTCGTGTGGGCAACGCTCGGGTCGAAGAAGAAGGTCAGGAAGATCCCGGTGACGAGAAGGACGACGAACGAGTACATCGCCACTTCGCCCAACATGAACGACCAGTGGTCGGGAAAGACCTTGTTGAGCGCGTGGCGCGTGAACGACGCGGCGGACAGGCGGTCGTCGATCCAGCGCGAGGTCCGTTTGATCACCGCGGCCTGCTCCAGAACCCGGGCCCGACCGGTCCCTCGAAGTCGCCCTTCGCCACCACGAAACCCTGACCGTCGACACCGATGGGGAGTTGCGGAAGGGGGCGGGCGGCGGGCCCGAAGGTCGGCTTGGCCCCCTGGGGCACCGAGAACGTCGACTGGTGGCAGGGGCAGAACAGCTCCTGCGTCTCCGCCTGGTAGAGGCTGACCGGGCAGCCGGCGTGGGTGCAGATCTTCGAGAAGGCGACGACCCCCTCGACGGTCCAGCCTTCTGGACCGGGGGCGCGGACTCCCGGGGGGAGGCGCAGGAGGATGGTCTGGGCGTCGGCCGCGTCGGGGTGGTCCTGGGGGAACACGGTCAGGATGCTGTTGACGTCGATCTCCTCGAGGCGCACCGCTTGCCCGTTCTTGGTCACCACCCGCGTCCCCCGTTTCCAGTCGGTGCGCCGCAACGACGATCCGGGGCTGGTTCCCAGCGAGCGGATGGGGAACAGCGCGGCCAGTCCGAGCGCCCCCATGGCCAGCCAGAACATCTTGACCATCAGGCTCCGGCGTTCCATCGGCTCGGCGCCGGTGGAGAAGGCGCTCGCCACCGAGGCCCGCTCCTCGGCTGTGCCGGGGAGGTCCTCCCTCACCTGCACGAAGTGGCCTCCGGGGAGCATGCGCCGGGCAAAGACGATGAGGGCGACCGCCACACCTCCCAGGGCGAGCCCGAGCAGGGCCCCCTCCAGCTGGGGCTGCCCGCCGAGCGCGTAGACGACCGTCACCGCCACCGCGGCGGCGATGGCGATGCCCAGCGCCACGAGGATCGGCGTGTCTCGGGCCGACCCCCCGTGGCCGGTACGGCTCATTTCCTCTTTGGCCTTCACTCCACCTCCCCGGCCTTGGTGCCGATCCACCGGATGACGAGCACCAGCAGGCCCAGACCGACCAGCCACCCCACCGCCCCCTCGACGACGGGGCCGACGCGGCCGATGGGCGCGCCGCCCTCGTCCGCCGGATCCTTCAGGTACCGCATGTAGCGCAGCAGCGACTCCAGCTCGTGGTCCGAGATCGCCCGCGTCCCGAACACGGGCATGCTTCCCGGCCCCGTCCGTACCGCCTCGGCGACCGCCTGGGCGTCAGAACGCCCGAAGTCGGGGATGACGATCCCCCTCGTCTTGCGGGGCTCGTCCTCGTCGGGATGGATGAGCATGGCGCCCCCGATCCCGGTCGTGGAGTGACAGGCCGCGCAGTGCTCCTGGTACACCTGCTGGCCCTCGGCGATGTCGCCCTTGCCGAGGTCGACGTGCGGGACCTCGGGTCCGGGCGGCTGGAACTCGCCGGTGACGTAGGCCACGATGTCGGCGATCTCGCGGTCGTTGTACACGGGCGCAGCCGGCTCCATCTGCTCGGGGGGAGCCGCAACCGGCATCCGACCGGTCCGGAGCACGAAGTCGGTGAGGGCCCCACCGTTCGTCTCCACGGTCAGGTCCGGCCCCTGGGGAGTTCCCTTGCCGTCGTTGCCGTGGCAGTAGGCGCAGTCCCTCATGTAGAGGTGCTGGCCCGGGGTCACCGCTCCGGCGCCCGCGGCGGCCTCCGGCGGGCCGTAGTAGACGGGAGGCCTGTACGGGTCCGCCTCCTCACGGAAATAGGTGCATCCGGCCAGCATGGCCATCATGAGCAGGAGGAAAGCGAGTCCTCGCCTCATCGGGCTTCCCCTGCGGGCGCCAGAAGCCGGTCGGGCTCAGATGCCGTTTCCATCTCGTCGAACCACCGGACGAGGAGCCAACCCATCACCACGATGTACAGGAGCGCCGGCGGTGACCACATCAGGGCTCCGGCCAGCTGCTGGTCGGACAGGGGCGACACGTCCCAGACCCTCGCTCCCGCCCCGTGCACCGGGTACAGGGGGCTCGAGGCGAACAGGAGGACAGCGCCGAGGGCAGAGCTCTGGACGCCGGTGGCGAAGACCAGCACGATCGCCACCGGGCGGGGCAGGCCCCGGCGGGTGCCGCTGGCGAACACCACGCTCCAGAACAGCACGGCCGCGCCGAGGAAGCTGGCGTGCTCCAGCACATGGACGGGCTCGTGGGCCAGCGCCGCTTCGTACAGCGCCGGCATGTGCCACGCCCACAGGGCCAGCGCGCCGATGATCCAGACGACCACAGGGTTGGCCAGCGCGTGGGCCGTCCCCCGCAGGCGGGATCGTGCGTTCGGGCCACGCAGGCCGGACTGTCGTACCAGGTCGCGCCCTCCCGCCGGCAGGCCTGCGACCAGCGCCGCAGTGGGTCTGGCCCACACCAGCAGCGGAGCGGCGACCACCATGAGGAGGAGGTGCTGGGCCATGTGCCCGGAGAACAACGTGTGCGCCAGGGCGTCCAGCGGGGACATCAGCGCCGCGGCCAGGACCACCAGCCCCCCGTAGTAGGCGACGGCGCGCCGCGTCTCCCGGGTGCCGGCGATGCGTCGCCCGAGACGGGCCCTGCCCCGCCCGTACGCGAGGGCGGCCAGGACGAGTGTGGCCAGCAGGGCGGGCTCGAACGTCCACGACCCGGCCAGGTCCGAGGGGGCGACGACCTGGTGCGCCAGCATCATGGCGTCGTCTCGCACACGTCGATCATCAGGGTGGGCAGATAGCCCAGCAGGATGATGCCCAGGAAGAGGGCGGCCTCCACGGCGCCGGCGAACGCCATCCACCGGGCCCGTTCCGTCCGGTCGTCCTCGCTCTGGTCTTCCTCGTCCCCGTCCCCGCCCTGGGCCTTGAGCTTTCTCCAACAGCGCAGGGCCACCAGGCCGGACAGCACGGCGACGGCCACCATGGCGCTGTTGAACGTGAGCGAGACCGTCTTCACTCCGACCCCGAGGATCTCGCCCTGGTGGTGCGCCGACTCGGAGCAGGCGAACCACTCCTCGAGCGAGTAGTTCACCCCCAGGTGCCCGACCCACGCCAGGGGGCTGCCGAGCACGCCGAACCACAGGGCGAGGGTGCCGCGCCGCTCGTCCTTGCTGATGGCCTCGCCGGCCTCCTCGAGGGCCTCCTCCTTCTCGACGTCTTCCACGCTCATCAGAAGTGGGGGGAGACGTAGATGGACAGGAGCACGAACAGCCACACGATGTCGACGAAGTGCCAGTACAGGGCGAAGTTCTGCACCGACACGTGCTTCTTCTCGTCGAACGCCCCCTGCCAGGCCCGGACCTGGGTGAAGGCGCTGACCGAGAGGCCGACGACCACGTGGCTGAGGTGGAACCCGGTGACGGTGAAGTACATGGAGCCGTAGGCGTTGGTCCGGGGGGTGAAGTGGTGGTGCAGCGTCTCCGGCCACTCGACGGCGAGGGTGATGACGAGGAAGACGGCGCCCAGCAGCCACCCCAGGGCCAGGCCCCACCGGAGCTTCCCCTGGTGGCCCTTCTCGATGCCCTTCTCGGCGATGTGGACCGGGATGCTCGAGGACCACAGGATGGCGCTCATGATCAGGGGGAGCATCAGCTCCGGCGGCTCGATCGGCTCGGGGGGCCAGTGCGGGCTCCGGAAACGGAGGTAGAAGTAGCTGGCGAGGAGGAGGGCGAACAGCGTCGCCTCGGTGGCGATGAGCCACACCATCCCCCACCAGCCGAACGACCTCGGGCCGACCGCGTGCTCGGGGAGGACCTCCCCGGGCATCCCGGTCTCGGCGATCGTCAGCTCATGCGTCCCGGCGGCCACGTCAGGTCTCCTGGGTCTCGTGCCGGGGCCAGTACCAACCGACCATGGTCATCACCGACAGCACCGCCGCGATCGCCGCGACATACCAGAGCTCGACGAGGATCATGAAGAACATCAGCGTCAGGGCGACGGAGAAGTAGAACGGCCATGGCGACGCATGCGGCATGTGGACGATCGCCTGCGGTCGGGCGTCCAGCAGGCTGGTCGACAGGGTGACGTGTCCCCCGGTGAGGGAGCGCCCGCCTTCCGATGGCGCCTGGGCCCCTCCGGCCAGCTCCGGCTGGTCCCACATGGGCTCACGCGACCGGATGGTGGGCACGGTCACGAAGTTGTAGTGGGGGGGCGGTGACGACGTGTACCACTCGAGCGTCTCGCCGTTCCACGGGTCGTTGCCCGCCACCGGGCCCTTCCGCTTGCTCCGGAACCAGTTGACGAACGTGACCAGGACGCCCACGCCGAGCATGAACGCCCCGACGGTGGAGGCCAGGTTGTACGCGTCCCAGCCCAGTCCCTCCTGGTAGGTGTAGACGCGCCGGGGCATACCGAGCACCCCGAGGAGGTGCTGGGGGAAGAAGGCCACGTTGAACCCGATGAACATCAGCCAGAAGCTGATCTTCCCGAGGCGCTCGTCGAGGATGCGCCCCGTCATCTTCGGGCCCCAGTGGTAGACGGCTCCGAAGATGGGGAAGACGGCGCTGCCGACCAGCACGTAGTGGAGGTGGGCGACCACGAAGTAGGAGTCGGTCAGGGCCTGGTTGAGCACGAC
>JALYGL010000106.1 GCA_030777125.1 Actinomycetota bacterium | reverse complement strand
ACGCCGTGCCCGACGGTTCCGTCCCGTCGGCCGACGTCACCCACGTCAACCTCAACGACGGCGTGGTCGAGGGGCTGGCCTGCCGCGACGTCCCCGCGTTCAGCGTCCAGTACCACCCCGAGGCCGGTCCCGGCCCCCACGACGCCCGCTACCTGTTCGACGAGTTCCGCGGCCTGATGGAGCGAGGCGCCTGATGCCCAAGCGCACCGACATCGAGTCGATCCTGCTCATCGGGTCCGGGCCCATCGTCATCGGCCGGGCCTCCGAGTTCGACTACTCCGGCACCCAGGCCTGCCGGGTGCTGAGGGCCGAGGGGTACCGGGTGATCCTGGTCAACTCGAACCCGGCGACGATCATGACCGACCCGGAGTTCGCCGACCGCACCTACGTCGAGCCGCTCGACGTTGACGTGGTCACCGCCATCGTGGCGCGCGAGCGGCCCGACGCCCTCCTGCCCACACTCGGCGGCCAGACCGGCCTCAACCTGGCCATGGCCCTGCACGAGGCGGGCACCCTCGAGCGGTACGGCGTCGAGCTCATCGGCGCGTCGGCCGAGGCCATCCGCACGGCGGAGAACCGCGAGCAGTTCAAGTCGGCCATGACCGGCATCGGCCTGGCCGTTCCCTCGTCGGGATTCGCCTACGCCCTCGACGAGGCGGCCAAGGTCGGCGACGACATCGGCTACCCCGTCATCGTCCGGCCGTCGTTCGTCATGGGCGGCGGCGGCACCGGCATCGCCTCCGACGCCGAGCAGCTGCTCGGGTTGGCCGAGATCGGGCTGGCCGCCAGCCCCACGTCGGAGATCCTGATCGAGCGGTCGATCGCGGGCTGGAAGGAGTACGAGCTCGAGGTCATGCGCGACCGGGCCGACAACTGCGTGGTCGTCTGCTCCATCGAGAACCTCGACCCCATGGGCGTGCACACCGGCGACTCCATCACCGTGGCCCCGGCCCAGACGCTCTCCGACGTCGAGTACCAGCGCATGCGCGACGCCGCCTTCGCCTGCATCCGTCGCATCGGGGTCGACACCGGCGGGTCCAACGTGCAGTTCGCGGTGGACCCCGCCAACGGCCAGATGGTGGTCATCGAGATGAACCCGCGGGTCTCGCGCTCGAGCGCCCTGGCCTCCAAGGCGACGGGGTTCCCGATCGCCAAGATCGCCGCCCGCCTGGCCGTCGGCTACACGCTCGACGAGATCACCAACGACATCACCACCATGACGCCGGCCAGCTTCGAGCCGACGATCGACTACGTCGTCACCAAGATCCCCCGGTGGGCGTTCGAGAAGTTCCCCGGCACCTCCGACGTGCTCGGCACCCGGATGCAGTCCGTCGGCGAGGCCATGGCCATCGGACGCACGTTCCCGGAGTCGCTCCAGAAGGGGCTGCGGTCGCTGGAGCACGGCCGGTGGGGCCTCAACTGCGACCCCGGCGAGGCCGCCCTCGACCGCTTCGACGACGACGAGCTCGTGCGGCGGGCGGCGATCGCCACCCCCGACCGGCCGTTCCAATTGGAGGCGGCGATCCGGCGCGGGATCGGCGTCGACCGCCTGGCCGAGGTGACTCAGGTCGACCGGTGGTTCCTCGACCAGATCGCCGGCATCACCGAGGAACGGTCCCGGCTGGCCACCCTTGCTCCCGGCGGCATGACCAGGCGCGACTGGCGCCGGGCCAAGCGGCTCGGGTTCGGCGACGCCCAGCTGGCGTGGCTCTGGGGCGTGCCCGAGGACGAGGTCCGCGCCCGCCGGCTGGGAACCGGCGTACGGGCCACGTTCAAGACCGTCGACACGTGCGGGGCCGAGTTCGAGGCCCACACGCCCTACCACTACTCGACCTACGAGGAGGAGGACGAGACCGCGGCACCCGCCCGACCGACGGTGGTGATCCTCGGGTCCGGGCCCAACCGCATCGGCCAGGGGATCGAGTTCGACTACTGCTGCGTGCACGCCAGCTTCGCCCTGCGCGACGCCGGCTACGAGACGGTGATGGTCAACTGCAACCCGGAGACCGTCTCCACCGACTACGACACCAGCGACCGTCTCTACTTCGAGCCGCTCACCTTCGAGGAGGTGATGAACGTGGTGGAGGCGGAGCAGGCCAAGGCCACCGACGCCGCCCCCTTCGCGGGCGTCATCGTGGCCCTGGGCGGCCAGACGCCGCTGAAGCTGGCCGACCGCCTGCCCGCCGGCCTCGTCCTCGGCACCAGCCCGGCCTCCATCGACCAGGCCGAGGACCGCGAGCGGTGGAGCGGGCTGTGCGCCCGTCTCGGGATCCCGCAACCCCCGGGCGGGACGGCCCTCACCCTCGACGACGCCCGGGCCATCGCCGCTCGCGTCGGGTACCCGGCCCTGGTGCGCCCCTCCTACGTCCTCGGGGGGCGGGCCATGGAGATCGTCTACGACGACGAGGGCCTGGCCCGGGCCATGGCGTCACTGGCCGGCTTCGGGTCGCTCGGGGCCGAAGGGGGACTGTCCGCCGAGCGCCCGGTGCTCATCGACCGCTTTCTCGAGGACGCCATCGAGGTCGACGTCGACGCCATCCGCGACGCCGCCGGCGAGGTGGTCGTGGGCGGCGTGATGGAGCACGTCGAGGAAGCGGGCGTGCACTCCGGCGACAGCGCCTGCGTCATCCCCCCGCCCAACCTGTCCCACGCGGTCGTGGAGGTCATCGAGGGGTACGTGCGGGCCATCGCCGACACCCTCGACGTGCGCGGCCTGATCAACGTGCAGCTGGCGGTCAAGGGCCCGAGCGGCCCCCCGAGCGGGAAGCACGGGAATGAGGTCTACGTCATCGAGGCCAACCCCCGGGCCAGCCGTACCGTCCCGTTCGTGTCCAAGGCCATCGGTGTGCCCCTGGCCAAGGTGGCGGCCCGGGTGATGCTCGGCGCCACCCTGGCCGAGCTGCGCGACGAGGGGCTGCTGCGCCCGCCGGTCGACGGCGGCCACGTCTCGGTGAAGGAGGCGGTGCTCCCCTTCAACCGGTTCCCCGACGTGGACACCGTCCTTGGCCCGGAGATGCGCTCGACCGGCGAGGTGATGGGCATCGACGCCACCTTCGGGCTGGCGTTCGCCAAGAGCCAGAACGCGGCCGGCGACCGTCTGCCCGAGGGCGGCACGGTTTTCCTGTCGCTGGCCGACCGCGACAAGCCCGGAGGGCTGACCGCGGCTCGCCGCTTCGTCGAGCTCGGCTTCAGGATCGTGGCCACCGACGGCACGGCGCGGTACCTCGAGGACGAGGGCGTGCCGGTGGCCGACGTGGTGGCCAAGCTCGGTGAGGGCGACAACACCGCGGTCGAGCGGATCGCCGGGGGCACGATCGACCTGGTGGTCAACACCCCGCGCGGCCGGGGTGCCCGGGCCGACGGCGCGTACATCCGCACCGCGGCCAACGTCCACAACGTGCCCTGCCTCACCACCGCGGCGGCGGCCCTGGCCGCGGCCGCCGGCATCGCCGACTGGGCCCGCCACGGGCTGGAGGTGCGGTCGCTCCAGGAGTTCCACGGGAGGGAGCAGTTACGTCTGGCGCTGTAGACCTCTCCGCCACGGTCGGTTCGGTTGCTCTGTCCAATCCGGTGATGACGGCGGCGGGAACCTCGGGGCACGGGGCCGAGCTGGCGGCCTACTTCGATCTGTCGTCGTTGGGGGCGGTCGTCGTGAAGTCGCTGTCGGCCGAGCCGTGGGCGGGGAACCCGGCGCCCAGGGTCCACCAGACCGACGCGGGGATGCTCAACAGCGTCGGGTTGCAGAACCCGGGCGTGGAGACGTGGCTGGAGGACGAGCTGCCAGCGCTTCTCGGCCTCGGGGCGCGGGTGGTGGCGTCGATATGGGGGTCGACGGTCGAAGCGTACGAGAAGGCGGCGGTGCTGCTGGCGGAGGCGCCGGCGGACGTGGTGGCCGTCGAGGTGAACCTCAGCTGCCCCAACGTGGAGGAGCGCCGGCACATCTTCGCCCACTCGCCCGCGGCCACCCGCGACGCGGTGGAGGCCGCGGCCGCGTGCCGGCGGCCACGCTGGGCCAAGCTCAGCCCCAACGTCACCGACCTGACCGAGATCGCGGCCGGCGCACTGGCCGGCGGAGCCGAGGCGCTGACGCTGGTCAACACGGTGATGGGCATGGCCGTCGACCCGGAGACCCGGCGCTTCAGGTTGGGCGCGGGCGGCGGCGGCCTCTCCGGACCGGCCATTCGCCCCGTGGCCGTGCGCGCCGTTCACGAGTGCCGCCAGGCGTTCCCCGCCGCCGCCATCGTCGGCGTGGGCGGGGTCTCCAGCGGTGTCCACGCCGCCGAGCTCCTCCTGGCCGGGGCCGACGCGGTACAGGTGGGCACGGCCACCTTCGCCGACCCGCGTGCGCCGCACCGGGTGGTCGACGAGTTGCGCCGGTGGTGCTCGACGCACTCCGTCGCGCGCGCCGGCGATCTGATAGGCAGGGCCCATGGAGGTGCGTGACCGGCTGGCTCTGGCCCTCGACGTCGACGACCTGGTGCTGGCCCTGCGACTGGCCCGTCAGCTCAATCCGTACTTCTCGGTGGCCAAGGTCGGCCTGGAGCTGTTCAGCGCGGCCGGGCCCGACGCGGTCACCTCGCTCACCGACCTGGGCTACAAGGTCTTCCTCGACCTCAAGATCCACGACATCCCCACCACGGTCCGGCGTTCGGCGAGGGTCATCGGCGCCCTGGGCACCACCTACCTCACCCTCCACGCCCGCGCCGGGCCCGTCATGTTGCGAGCCGGGGTCGACGGCCTGCGGGAGGGCGCCGACGCGGCCGGACTGCCGGCGGCCATGGTGCTGGCCGTGACCGTCCTGACCAGCGACGCCGACGCGCCACCTCACATCCTGGGCACGCGCGTGGCGGCCGCGGTCGAGGCCGGGTGCGGCGGCCTGATCTGCGCCGCGGCCGACGTCCGGGAGGCGAAGCAGCTGGCGCCGCGCATGCTGGCGGTCGTGCCGGGCATCCGCATGCCGGCGTCGAACTCCCACGACCAGGTCCGGGCGGCCACCCCGACGGACGCCTTCGACGCCGGTGCCGACCTCCTCGTGGTGGGCCGTGCCGTCACCCAGGCCGACGACCCGCCGGCCGCGGCGGCAGCGCTCGTCGGGTCGTTGAACGCCCGCGGTTGACCGTCCCCACGGGCCTTTTGGCCCCTGCCCCGGCGCCGATCGGCGCGCTAGGGTGCCGTCATGCCGCTGCCCCCTGCGCTGTCCCCCGAGGAGCGCCAAGCGGCGCTCGACAAGGCCGCCGCGGCGCGACGCCAGCGCGCCGAGCTCAAGGACAAGCTCAAGATGGGTTCCATGAACCTGAAGGAGCTGCTCGACCAGAGCGAGCGTGACGAGGTGGTGGGCAAGATGAAGGTGTTGACGGTGCTCGAGTCGCTGCCCGGCGTCGGCAAGGTCCGGGCCCGGCGGCTCATGGAGCAGATCAACATCAGCGAGGCCCGACGGGTCCGCGGCCTGGGCGCGCAGCAACGTGACGCGTTGCTGAAGCAGTTCCCGTCCACGCCCTGATCTTCGTCATCGTCGGCCCGTCCGGCGTGGGCAAGGGGTCCATCGCGTCGGCCCTGGTGGCCCGGCTTCCGAACCTCTGGCTGAGCCGGTCGTGGACCACCCGTCCGCGGCGCGCCGGAGAGGCGTCGGATGCGTACGTCTTCGTCGACCGGCCTGCCTTCGAAGCCCGCGCCCGGTCCCAAGGGTTCCTCGAATCGGCCGCCGTGTTCGACCACCTCTACGGCACGCCCTGGCCCGAGCCGCCGCCGGGCGCCGACGTGCTGCTGGAGATCGACGTCCAGGGCGCGGGCCAGGTGAAGCGACGTCACCCCGAGGCGGTGGTGATCCTGGTGCGGGCCCCGTCGCCGGAGGCCCAGGAGGCCCGACTGCGCGGCCGCGGCGACGACGAGGACGTGATCGGGCGCCGGCTGGCCGCGGCCGCGTCCGAGGAGAACGAGGCCCTCACGTTCGCCGACCACGTGGTCGTCAACGACGACCTCGGCCGGGCCGTCGAGGAGGCGGCTGCTATTGTGGAGTCCCACCGCCGTGGCGGTGAACCCGAGGGAGAGTTGTGATGTCCGAACGCGCCAGCATGATCGAGCCGCCCATCGAGCAACTGCTCGACCGGGTCGACTCCAAGTTCACCCTGGTGAGCCTGTCGGCCAAGCGCGGTCGGCAGATCAACTCGTACTTCAGCCAGCTGGGCGAGGGGCTGGGCGCCATCGTCCCCCCGCAGGTGGCGTCGGTCTCGCGCAAGCCGCTCACCATCGCCCTGGAGGAGATCGCGGCTGACAAGATCACCTTCACCCGCCCCGAGGAAGTCGAAGAGGCGATCAAGTAGATCGCCGTCGCCAGCGCGGTGTCCTCGCTCGCCGGACGGCGCGTCGTGCTGGGGGTGTGCGGGGGGATCGCGGCCTACAAGGCGGTGGAGGTGTGCCGGCGGCTGGTCGACGCCGGGGCGTGGGTGGTGCCGGTGATGACCGACGACGCCACTCGGTTCCTGGGCCCGGCCACCGTCTCCGCCCTGGCGTCGGAGAAGGTGCGGACGTCGCTCTGGTCCGAGGTCGACCCCGTCCCCCACACCACCCTCGGGCGGTCGGCCGACCTCGTCCTCGTCGTGCCCGCCACGGCCCGGCTGCTCGGGCGGTACGCGGCCGGCATCGCCGACGACCTCCTCACCGCCACTCTCCTGGCCACGCGGGCGCCGGTGGTCGTGTGCCCGGCCATGCACGCCGAGATGTGGGAGCACCCGGCCACCCAGGCCAACGTTGCGGTCCTCGCCGGGCGGGGCGTGACCATCGTGGGGCCGGCGGTCGGCCGGCTGGCGGGCGGCGACGAGGGCCCCGGCAGGCTGGCGGACCCCGACGAGATCGTCTCCACCGCGGTGCGGGCGCTGACGCCACCCGACCTGGCCGGGCGAACCGTCGTGGTCACCGCCGGCGGGACGCGCGAACCGCTCGACGCCGTCCGTTTCATGAGCAACCGGTCGTCGGGCAAACAGGGCCACGCGGTGGCCGTCGAGGCCGCGGCCAGAGGTGCGTCGGTGGTGCTGGTCACCACCACCGATCCGGGGCCGCTGCCCTCCAGGGTGGAGGTGGTCCGGGTCGACACCGCCGCGGAGATGGAGTTCGCCGTACGGCGCCGGGCCGACGACGCCGACGCCGTGGTCATGGCCGCGGCGGTGGCCGACTTCCGCCCCAAGGCCCCGGCCTCCGGCAAGCTCCCCAAGTCGGAGGGACCGCCCGACCTGGTGCTCGAGCCCACCGTCGACATCCTGGCCCAGCTCGGACGGGGAAAGCGGCCGGGACAGGTCCTGGTGGGCTTCGCCGCGGAGACGGTCGACGGCGATGAGCTCCGGGCCAGGGCGGCCGAGAAGCTGGCGGCCAAGAACCTCGACCTCGTCGTGGCCAACGACGTCTCCGCTCCCGACGCCGGCTTCGACCACGACACCAACCGGGCCCTCCTGCTGGACGCGGCCGGATCCTGCCAAGATGTACCGCTCGTGCCCAAGCGGGTGCTGGCGTCGCTGGTGCTCGACTTCGTGGCCCGGCGCCTGGATGCGACCACGGAGAGAGAACAGACATGAGCGACTACACCTTCACGTCGGAGTCGGTCACCGAAGGTCATCCCGACAAGATGGCGGACCAGGTGTCGGACGCCATCCTCGACGCCATCCTCGCCGAGGACCCCCAGGGGCGGGTGGCGTGCGAGAGCCTGCTCACCACCGGGCTGGTGGTGGTGGCGGGGGAGATCACCACCAAGGCGTACGTCGACATCCCCAGGATCGTGCGCCAGACGGTGTGCGCCATCGGCTACGACCGGGAGTCCTACGGCTTCGACGGCAACACCTGTGGCGTGGTCACGTCGATCGACGAGCAGTCTCCCGACATCAGTCAGGGCGTCAGCACGGCCTACGAGGTGCGCACGGGCACCAGCAGCGAGGACTTCATCAATGCCCAGGGCGCGGGCGACCAGGGGATGATGTTCGGGTACGCCTGCGACGAGACCGAAGATTTCATGCCGCTGCCAATCTGGCTGGCCCACCGCCTGGCCCAGCGGTTGGCCGAGGTCCGCAAGGCCGGCGTGCTCCCCTACCTGCGGCCCGACGGCAAGACCCAGGTCACGTTCGAGTACCGCGACGGCCGGCCGGTGAAGCTCAAGACGGTGCTGATCTCCAGCCAGCACCAGCCGGGGCTCGACATGGAGACCCTGCTGAAGCCCGACCTGCGCGAGCACGTGATCCACCCGTTGCTCCCGGCCGAGTTCGCCGAGGACCGCTACGAGCTGTACGCCAACCCCACCGGCAGCTTCGTGCTGGGCGGGCCCCACGCCGACACCGGCCTCACCGGGCGCAAGATCATCGTCGACACCTACGGGGGCGCGGCCCGCCACGGCGGCGGCGCCTTCTCCGGCAAGGACCCGTCCAAGGTCGACCGCTCGGCCGCCTACGCGGCCAGGTGGGTGGCCAAGCACGTGGTCGCGTCGGGCGCCGCCTGCCGGTGCGAGATCCAGGTGGCGTACGCCATCGGCGTGGCCCGGCCGGTGTCCGTGATGGTCGAGACGTTCGGCACCGAGGCCGTCGACCCCCGCCAGATCGAGGCCACGATCGACGAGGTGTTCGACCTCCGTCCGGCTGCGATCATCCGCGACCTCGACCTGCGCAAGCCCATCTACCGGCGCACCGCCGCCTACGGGCACTTCGGCCGGGCCGACAAGGAGTTCACCTGGGAGCACCTGAGCCGCCTGGACGACGTGAAGCGGTCGCTCAGCCTGTCGTAGCCGGCCGCCCGTCCACGGACGGGCGCGTCGCCCAGGTGCTTCCGGACATCCCGGCCGTCTCCCGCACCTTCGACTACTCGGTCCCGGATCGCCTGAAGGGCCGCGTCGTGCCGGGCGCCATGGTGCGGGTGGCGTTCCACGGCCGGCGGGTCGGGGGATGGGTCGTGGGGCTCTCCGACCGCCCCGCCACCGAGAAGCCGCTGCAGCCCGTCCTCAAGGTCAGCGGGCTCGGGCCGGCGCCCGACCTCATGGAGCTGACCGCGTGGGCGGCGTGGCGGTGGGCCGGTCGCCGGTCGGCGCTCCTGCGCAGCGCCTCCCCGCCGGTGATGGTGACGTCGCTGCCCCCGCCCGCCGAACCTGTGTCATCCCCCGGTGCCATAGCGCCGGAAACCGACACAGCTTCGATCGGCGGGATGGTGGCCGACGCCTTCCGACGCGGTCTGGCGCTGGCTCGGGTGGCGCCGGCCGAGGACCCGTTCCCCTTCGTGGCCGAGGCCGCGGCCCGGACCGACGCCTTGGTGCTGGCGCCGTCGCTGTCGACCGCCGGCTTCCTCGCCGCCCGCCTGCGTCGGCTCGGCCACCCGGTGGCGATCGTCCCCCGGGACTGGGCCCGGGCCGCGGCCGGGGGGTGCGTGGCCATCGGGGCCCGGGCGGCGGCGTGGGCCCCCCGTCCCCAGCTCGGCGCGGTGGTCGTGCTCGACGAGCACGACGAGGGCTACCAGGAGGAGCGGTCCCCCACGTGGAACGCCCGCGACGTGGCCGTGGAGCGGGCCCGGCGGGCGGCGGCGCCGTGCGTGCTGACGTCGCCCTGCCCCTCGTTGGAGACCCTCGCCACCGCCGACCTGCTGCTCCCGGCCCGGGCCGACGAACGCTCGGGATGGCCGGTGGT
>JALYGL010000105.1 GCA_030777125.1 Actinomycetota bacterium | reverse complement strand
GGACATCATGGTCAAGGCCGACGACAACTCGATCCGCGGCATGACCGACCTGAACGGCAAGAAGGTGTGCAGCGTCCGCAACTCCACCCCGGCCCAGCGCATCCGCCAGCAGGCGCCCCAGGCCGACCTGACCGAGTTCGACACCTACACCCTGTGCAAGGACGCCCTCCTCGACGGCCGGGTGCAGGCGGTCAGCACCGACAACGTCATCCTCGGCGGCTACGTCGAGGCCAACCCCCGGGACCTGAAGCTGGTCAACGCCAAGATCAACGAGGAGCCCTACGGGATCGGCCTGAAGAAGGGCGACGACGCCTTCCGCAACTTCATCAACGACCGCCTCGAGGCGATCTACCGCAGCGGCGAGTGGGTGAGGGCCTTCGAGGCCAACCTCGGGAAGTTCGGCATCCCCACCCCCACGCCACCGCCGGTCAACCGCTACCAGTCGACGGGGGCGGCCGTGCCCGCCACCACGGCCACCACCTCGGCCGGCGGAGCGACGACGACCACCTCCGTGCGCCCCACCACGACCACCACCCGCTGAGCCCGAGGGCGGCGCGCACGTCGGATGGGCGTCGTCCTCGACAACCTCGACGAGTTCCTGGCCGGCATGCGGGACACCGCCGTGCTGACCCTGGTGTCGTTCGCCTTCGCCGGCGCCCTCGGCGTGGTGGTGGCCGGCTTCAGGGTCAGCCCGGTGCCCCCTCTGCGGGCGGCAGGTGCGTTCTACGTCAACGTCGTGCGCAACACGCCGCTGGCCGTGCTGTTCATCCTGTTCTACTTCGGGCTCACCAAGGTGGGGCTCACGTACGCCCCCTTCACCACAGCCATCATCGTGCTGTCCCTCTACACCGGCACGTTCGTGGCCGAGACGGTCCGGGCCGGGATCAACTCGGTGGCCCGGGGCCAGGGCGAGGCCGCTCGCTCGCTGGGCATGACGTTCCCCCAGCTGCTCTCCGTCGTCGTCCTGCCCCAGGCCATCCGCACCGTCGTCCAGCCGTTGGGGAGCATCTTCATCGCTCTCATCAAGAACTCGGCGCTGGCCACCCTCGTCTCGGTGGCGAACCTGGGCAGGACCGCCGACGCGCTGGCCACCGAGACGGTGCGGTACGTACCCATCTACCTGGGTACGGCGGTGGCGTACCTGTTGCTGACCCTGCCCGCGGGCCAGGCCGTGGGCTGGCTGGAGCGCAAGGTGGCGATCCGGCGGTGACCGCGTGACCGCTCCGGTCCTGGCCGACGCCCTCGGCCCCCGCGGGCGCCGACAGGCGCGCATCGCCTCGGTGGTGGCCGGCATCGTCATCGCCGGCCTCGTCGTCATCGCCTTCGGACGCCTGAGCGAGCGCGACCAGCTCGACAACCGTCTCTGGGAGCCCTTCACCCAGTGGCCGGTGCTGAAGTTCCTCCTGGGCGGCCTGGCCAACACCCTGAAGGTCGCGGCGTTGGCCATCGTCGGCGCCCTTGCCGTCGGGGCGCTCATGGCCCTGGCCCGTTTGGCGCGGACCCGCGTCCCCAGGATGGTCGCGGCCGCGTACGTGGAGTTCTTCCGGGGTGTCCCGCTCTACCTGCTCATCGCCTTCTGTGGCTTCGGCCTGCCGCGGTCGGGCATCGACATCTCGCTGTTCGGGGCGCTGGTGCTGGCCCTCGTGCTCTACAACAGCGCCATCCTGGGCGAGGTGTTCCGGGCCGGGATCCTCTCCCTCGATCGGGGCCAGAGCGAGGCCGCCTTCACCCTGGGACTGGGGTACTGGCAGGCCATGGGGCTGGTGGTCATCCCGCAGGCCGTGCGCCGCATGGTCCCCGCCATCGTCAGCCAACTGGTCACGCTGCTCAAGGACACGTCGCTCGGCGTGGTCATCCTCTTCGAGGAGCTGCTTCGCCGCACCCAGATCATCGGCGAGTTCTACGACAACATCCTGCCGGCAACCATCGTGGCTGCGGCCATGTACATCGCCATCAACTACTCGCTCAGCCAGGTGGCCCGCCGCCTGGAGGTCCGCCAGCGCCGCCGGTACCAGGCGGGGTCGATCCACGTCAGCGGCATGGAGGACCTGGCCGTGGTCGGGGCCCAGGCCGGTGAGCAGCTGTCCGGGCCGGCGCAGGAGCCGGCGGTCAGCGGATCCGGAGCGAGTCGGCGATGAGCGTGGCCAGGGCGTCGTCGGTGTCGATCACCGTGAGGATGTAGGCCTTCTTGCCGCCGCGCAGCTGGTAGTACTGCGTCTCGGCCACCGTCACCGTGCCGTTGTCCGTCTCGAGCGGGAGTCGGAACGAGAGCTTGGTGGCCGGTTCGCCGTCGAGGGTGACGGGGGTCTCGGTCAGGTTCGTGGCCCCGAACTCGCCCAGCCTGGCCTTCGACTTCTGCACGATCTCGGCCAGGTTCTTCTCCTCCGCCTTGTCGACGGTGAGGTTCACGCTGGCCCGGCCCTCGGGGTCGATGGCGAGCATCTTCCCCCCGCCCCCGGAGACCACCCGGGCCTGGACCAAGGCGGACGCCAGCTTGGGGTTCTCACCCCTCAGGCGGTTGGCGTTGCGGTCGAACTCCTCGGCCTTGACGCCCATGGGGACCTGGGTCCAGACGGCGGGCACGGCGATGGCGAACCCGTCGTCGGCATCCCGCACGACCGTGAACCCCTGCGGGGCGGTGGTGTCGGGCGCCTCCTCGTCACCGCAGGCCGCCAACAACATGGCCAGGACGACCGCCGTCCCCCACACCCCGATCCGGGTTCTCACGCCGGACAGCGTACGTCGTCCCACCGCCGACCAACATTCACCGGGTCAGCGCAGGCCGACGGCGCGGTAGGCCCGGTCGAGGGTGGCCGACGCCACGGTCCGGGCCTTGTCCGCGCCCTGCCGCAGGATGGCGTCGGTCCCCGCCCGGTCGGCCTCGAGCTCCCGGTAGCGCTCCCGGATCGGGCGGAGCAGCTCCACCACCGCCTCGGCGGTGTCCGCCTTGAGCGGCCCGTACTGCGAGTAGCCCTTCGCCGCCGCGTCCGGCGACCGCCCGGTGGCCGCGCCCAGGATGGCGAGGAGGTTGGACACGCCGGGCTTGGCGTCGGTGTCGTAGCGCACGTCGGCCTCCGTGTCCGTGACCGCCCGCTTCACCTTGCGGGCCACGTCGGCTGGGTCGTCGAGCAGGTAGACGGTGCCCTGGGGCGAGTCGTTGGACTTGCCCATCTTCCCGGTGGGGTCCTGCAGGTCCATGATCCGGGCGCCGACCTTGGGGATGGCGGCGTCGGGGACGACCAGGGTCTCGCCGTAGTGGTGGTTGAAGCGGGTGGCCAGGTCGCGGGCCAGCTCGAGGTGCTGGCGCTGGTCGTCGCCCACCGGGACGCGGTCGGCGTCGTAGAGCAGGATGTCGGCGGCCATGAGGGCCGGATAGGTGAGCAGGCCGGCTCGAACCGACTCCTGTCCCTTCGACTTCTCCTTGAACTGCACCATGCGGCGGAGCTCCCCGAAGGTGGCGGTGCACTCCATCAGCCAGCTGAGCTGGGTGTGCTCGGCCACGTGGCTCTGCACGAACAGGGTGCACACGTCGGGATCGAGCCCCACCGCCACCAGCACGCGGGCCAGCTCGAGGGTGAGGTCGCGGACCGCCGCCGGCGCGTGCTCGACGGTGAGCGCGTGCAGGTCGACGACGCAGTAGACGGAGTCGGCCTCGTGCTGGTCGGCCACCCAGTGCTGGAGGGCACCCAAGTAGTTGCCCAGGTGCACGTGGCCCGTCGGCTTGATCCCCGAGAAGACCCGTGTCATGACTGCGATGGTATGCGCCGTCCGGAGGGGGCCCGCCGGTATTGTCGACCCGTGCCCTACCAGGTCCGGACGCCGGTGTTCGAGGGACCGTTCGACCTGCTCCTCCACCTCATCGCCCGCGAGGAGGTCGACCTCTACGACATCTCCCTCAGCACCATCGTCGACGCCTACCTGGCCGAGCTCGACCGCATGGCCGGGGCTCTCGACCTCGACCGGGCCACCGGCTTCCTGGTCATCGCGGCCACGTTGGTCGAGCTCAAGACCCGCCGCCTGCTCCCCGGGCCGGCCGACGCCGATCCCGAGGAGGAGCTGGCGCTGTTCGAGGAGCGCGACCTGCTCCTTGCCCGCCTCATCGAGTGCAAGACCTTCCGTGAGGCGGGGGCGGCCCTGGCGCGCATGGCCACGGTGGCCGACCGGTCCTGGCCCCGCACCACGGGGCCGGGGGAGCGCCTCCTCTCCCTCGCCCCGGACCTGTTGGCCGGCGTCACCGCTGCCGACGTGGCCGCGGCCTGGGGCCGCGTCATCGCGCCCAAGCCCGTGCCCCACGTCGCCCTCGACCACGTGGCCCCCATCCGGGTCAGCGTGCGTGACGCCCTCGTCGAGCTGGCCCGCTCGCTGCCCGCAGTGGGCCGGGCCACGTTCCGCCAGCTCACCGACGGCATCGACGCCCGCCTCGACGTGATCGTGCGCTTCCTGGCCGTCCTCGAGCTCTACAAGCAGGGCTTGGTCGAGCTCGACCAAGCGTCCACCTTCGGCGATCTGGAGGTGACGTGGCTCTCCGACGACGACGCCACCGCCGAGCTGCTGGCCACGGCGGACTCCTATGACTGAGGCCTCCGGTGACTGAGGCGGCCCGGGCCGTCGAGGCCATCCTGATGGTGGCCGAGGAGCCGGTCGAGCCGCAGCTGCTGGCCCAGCTCCTCGAGGTCAGCCCGGCCGCGGTCGAGGCGCTCTGCGCCGAGTTGGCGGCGTCGTACGAGGCCGAAGGCCGGGGGTTCGTGCTGGTGCGGGTGGCGGGTGGCTACCGGTTCCAGAGCCACCCGGATCTGGACGCCTACGTCGAGCGGTTCGTGCTCGACGGCCAGCCCGCCCGCTTGTCGGCCGCCGCCCTCGAGACCCTCGCCATCGTGGCCTACAAGCAGCCCGTCTCGAGGGCCCAGGTGGCCGCCATCCGGGGCGTGAACGCCGACGCGGTGGTGCGCACCCTGCTCCACCGAGGGTACGTGGAGGAGGTCGGACGCGACCCGGGCCCGGGTCAGGCCGTGCTGTACGGCACCAGCCGCCTGTTCCTGGAGAAGCTGGGGCTCGACTCGGTGGCCGGTCTGCCGCCACTGGGTGCCTTCGTCCCCGGCACCGAAGTGGTGGAGGCGCTCGAGCGGGGGTTGGGCGCCGCCGAGTGAGCTCCGGCGAGCCGCCCTCCGGGCGCGAGGGGCCGCGGCTGCAGAAGGTGCTGGCCGCGGCGGGCTTCGGGAGCAGGCGGGTCTGCGAGGAGCTGATCGAGGAGGGACGGGTCACCGTCGACGGTGAGGTGGCCGAGCTGGGCCGGCGGGTCGACACCGACGTGGCCCGCGTCGAGGTCGACGGTGTGCCCGTCTCGGTGCGCTCCGGCCTCGTCTACTACCTGCTGAACAAGCCGCGCGGCGTGGTGGTGACGGCGGCGGACCCCCAAGGCCGTCCCACCGTGCTCGACCTGGTTCCCCGGGATCCACGCGTCTTCTCGGTGGGCCGGCTCGACGCCGACACCGAGGGGCTCCTGCTGCTCACCAACGACGGAGACCTGGCCCACCGGTTGGCGCATCCGTCGTTCGGCGTGGAGAAGGAGTACCTGGCCGAGGTGGAGGGTGTCCCCACGCCCGGCCAGCTGCGCCGCCTGCGCACCGGGGTGCCGCTGGACGACGGGCTGACCGCTCCGGCCAAGGCGTCGTTCGTCCCACCCCACGCCATCCGGCTGACTATCCACGAGGGCCGCAACCGACAGGTGCGCCGCATGTGCCTGGCCGTGGGCCATCCGGTGGTGCGACTGGTGCGTACCCGCATCGGGCCCCTGGCCGATCGGGGACTGGCCCCGGGGGAGTGGCGGGACCTGACCACCGACGAGGTCCAGGCCCTGCAGAAGTCGGTCGCCGCCCCCCGAGGGCCCCACCGGCCGCGACGGTAGATTCGGCGGCCATGGCCCCTGTCGTCCGAGCCCTGCGCGGCGCGACCACGGTCGACGTCGACACCGAAGAGGCCATCAACGAGCGCGTGCAGACCCTGGTCCGGGAGATGATGGAGCGCAACGGGCTCGAGAAGGACGACGTGGTCAGCATCCTGTTCACCGCCACCGACGACCTCACGGCCACGTTTCCCGCCACCCCGGCCCGGCGCATGGGGCTGGGCGACGTGCCGCTGCTGAGCGCCCGAGAGCTGTCCGTGCGCGACGCCACCCCCCGCTGCGTGCGGGTCCTCATGCACATGCACACCGAGCGCGCCCGCTCCGAGCTGCGCCACGTCTACCTGGAGGGGGCCCAGGGCCTGAACGATGACCTCCCGATCTGAGCCGGTGGGCCGGGCCGTCGTGGTCGGCACCGGGCTCATCGGGGGGTCGATCGGCCTCGCCCTCCGGGCCCAGCGGTGGCACGTCACCGGTCGCGACCTCGACGCGGCCCGGTCGGCCCGCGCCCTGGAGCTCGGAGCCCTGGACGCCGTCGGCGACGACCCGGCGACCGACGTGACGTTCGTCTGCACACCCGTGCTCGCCATCGCGGCCGAGGCCCGGGCCGCACTTGCCGGCGGCGGCGTGGTCACCGACGTGGGCAGCGTGAAGCACCCGGTGGTCTCGGCCGTGTCGCACGCCCGGTTCGTCGGCGGCCACCCCATGGCCGGATCCGAACAGGAGGGCGTCGACGGCGCCGACCCGTCCCTGTTCGAGGGCGCCACCTGGGTGCTGACCCCCACCGTCGACACCGACGCCGAGGCATACACCCGGGTCCGTTCGGTGGTGACCTCCCTCGGTGCCGACGTCGTCGCCCTGCACCCGGCCCAGCACGACGAGATGGTGGCCCTCGTCTCGCACGTCCCCCATCTGGCCGCGGCGACGCTCATGACCCTCGCCGCCCGGGAGACCGAGGAGCATGCGGCCGTGCTCCGGTTGGCGGCCGGCGGGTTCCGCGACATGACCCGCGTGGCCGCCGGTCATCCCGGGATCTGGCCCGACATCTGCGCCGAGAACCGGGAGGCCATCGTCGATGCGCTCGACAGGCTGGTCTCGGCCCTCGGCACCATGCGCGATCTGGTGGACCGGGGCGACCGGCCGGGGCTGCTGGCCGCCCTCGACGCCGCCCGGGCGGCGCGGGTCAACCTCCCGGCCCGGGTCGTGACCGCCGAGGGACTGGCCGAGCTGCGCGTACCGGTGCCCGACCGCCCCGGCGTGCTGGCCGAGGTCACCACCCTCCTGGGCGAGCTCGGCGTCAACATCGTCGACCTGGAGATCGCCCACTCGGTCGAGGGCCCCCGGGGCGTGCTGGTGGTGGTGGTGGAGGAGGGCGACGCCGGGCCCGCGGCCAAGGCGTTGGTCCACCGCGGCTACCGGCCGTCGTCCCGGCCGCTCGAGTGAGCTCCCTGCGCGTCGAGGGGGGGACGCCGCTGCGAGGGCGGATCCGCGTGCCCGGCGACAAGTCGATCTCCCACCGGGCGCTCCTCCTCGCCGCGCTGGCCGAGGGAACCTCGGTCGTCCGGGGACTGTCCACCGGCGACGACGTGGCCTGCACCGCCGCCGCCGTGGCCGCCCTGGGGGCGACGGTCGACGGCGACCGCGTCACCGGAGGCCGCGAGCGGCTTCACGAACCGGTGGGCGTCGTCGACGTGGGCAACTCGGGCACGTCGATCCGCCTGCTGGCCGGCCTGTGTGCCGGGTTCGACTGGCTCACCGTGCTGGTGGGGGACGACTCGATCGCCGGTCGCCCCATGGACCGGGTCACGGAGCCGCTCCGCCGGATGGGTGCGGCGGTCGACGGCCGGGGCGGGGGCCGGTTCACCCCCCTCGTCGTCAGGGGCGGCAACTTGAAGGGCATCGACTACCAGCCGCCCGTGCCCAGCGCCCAGGTGAAGTCCGCCGTCCTGCTGGCCGGCCTGTCCGCCGAGGGGGAGACGGTGGTGCGGGAGCGGGTGCCGACCCGGGCCCACACCGAGGAGATGCTGGCCGCCTGCGGGGCCCAGGTGGAGGTCGGCCACGGCCGGGTGGCGCTGCGGCCGTCGAGGTTGCGGCCGTTCGAGCTCGAGATCCCCGGGGACCCCTCGGCCGCCGCCTTCTGGGTGGTCGCGGCGTGCATCGTCCCGGGCAGCGACTTGGTCGTCGACAACGTCTACCTGGGCCCGGCCCGAGCCGGGTTCCTCGATGTGCTCCGCCGCATGGGCGCCGACGTCGCCGTCGCCGGGAGCGACGTCCGGGCCCGGTACCGGCCCCTGCGGGCCACCGAGGTCGGGGGCGCCGAGGTTCCGGGCCTGATCGACGAGATCCCGGTGCTCGCCGTCGCCGCCGCGGTGGCCGAGGGCACGACCGTGTTCCGGGACGCGGCCGAGCTCCGGGTGAAGGAGAGCGACCGCATCGCCACCGTGACGTCCGAGCTGGCCGCTCTGGGCGGCCGCGTGGAACCGACGGCCGACGGCCTGTCCGTCGCCGGCGGCTCGCTGCACGGCGGCGTCGTCCGTGCCCACGGCGACCACCGGGTGGCCATGGCCATGGCCGTCGCCGGTCTGGCTGCGGCCGGCCAGACCGTCGTGGAAGGCTGGGACGCGGTGTCCACCAGCTACCCGGATTTCGAACAGACGCTGGACGCGTGCAGGTCGTAGCCATCGACGGTCCCGTCGGCTCGGGCAAGTCCACCGTGGCCCGGGCCGTGGCCAGCCGGCTGGGTCTCGCTCACCTGGAGACGGGGGCGATGTACCGGGCCGTGGCCTTGGCCGTCCTGCGCCGCGGCATCGAGCCGGTCGCCGACGATCCGGCCCTGGCCGAGGTGGCCCGCACCGTGCGCATGGAGGTCGGCGAGCGGCTCGTCGTCGACGGCGCCGACGTCACCGAGGAGCTGCGCGCCCCCGAGGTCGGCCGGGCCGTCAGCGTGGTGGCGGCCGACCCGGGCGTACGGGCCGAGCTCGTGCGCCGCCAGCGCCAGTGGGTCGCCGACCGCGGCGGGGCCGTCGTCGAGGGACGCGACATCGGCAGCGTGGTCTTCCCCGACGCCACCCTGAGGGTGTACCTCACGGCCAGCGACGAGGAGCGGGCCCGCCGCCGAGGCGGCGACGAGACGGCGGCCGACGTGGCCCGCCGCGACCGCATCGACTCGAGCCGGTCGGCGTCGCCCCTGATCGTCCCCGAGGGCGCCACGGTCATCGACACGACCGACCGCAGCGTGGCCGAGGTGGTCGACGAGATCGTGGGCCGCCTCGGATGATCCTCTACCGCATCGTCCGTCGCTTGTTCTGGATCGGGGGCAAGCTGCTGTGGCGCCTGAGCGTCGAGGGGGGCGAGAACGTACCCGCCGAGGGGCCGTTCATCATGGCCCCCGTGCACCGCTCCAACATCGACTTCGCCATGGTCTCCTGCGCCACCGATCGCAAGATGCGCTTCATGGGCAAGGACACGCTGTGGAAGGTGAAGTGGTTCGGCCGCCTCCTCACCATCCTGGGCGCCTACCCGGTCCATCGGGGGGTGGCCGACCGCGAGGCCCTGCGCAGCACCATCGACATCCTCAAGGGGGGCGAGCCGCTCGTGCTCTTCCCGGAGGGGACCCGCCGGTCGGGGCCCACGGTGGAGGACCTGTACGAGGGCGCCGCCTACGTGGCCGCCCGGGCGGGTGTGCCCCTCGTCCCTGTGGGCATCGGGGGCTCCGAGGGCGCCCTGCCCAAGGGCAGCAAGGTCCCGCGACCGGTGAAGGTCCACCTGGTGGTGGGGCCACCCATCCAGCCGCCGCCGACGCCGGAGGGACGGCGCAACCCGTCCCGGCGCGCCGTCCACGAGGTCACCCTGAAGCTGCAGGAGGAGCTCCAGCGGCTGTTCGACCTGGCCCAGCGGAAGGCGGGGGTGCCGCCGCTAACATCGACCGACATGGGATTCCTCGACAAGGCCAAGGACCTCGCCGGCGAGCACGCCGACAAGGTCGGTGACGCCATCGACAAGGCGGCCAACGCCATCGACGAGCGCACCGGCGGCAAGTACGGCGAGCACATCGACAAGGGCGCCGAGACGGCCAAGCGCTTCGTCGACGAGAACCGCGGCGAGAACCGCGCCGGCGAGGTCTAGAGGTCCTCACCGCGTCCTCACAGCTGCCGTCCTGGGTTCGAAGCCGGCCATGTGATAGAAACCCGGCACCATTGTGCCCGTTTCGGACGCTGGGCAGGAGGTGGCGGTGACACGCAACAAGCAGCTGGGTGCGGCACTGGCCGCCCTCGCCTTCACGCTGGGCACATTGGCGTTCGTGTCACCCGCTGGCGCGCTGACGAACTGCTCCGTCTCCGGTGACGATGCGGCCGTCGACGCCGAGGAAGCCCGGATGCTCGACCTGGTCAACGACTACCGGGCCAAGAACGGTCTGAGCTCGTTGAGCCTCGACGCCAACGTCACCCGGGCCGCGGCCTGGTTCAGCCGCGACATGGCGATGAGCAACTACTTCCCCTACGACCACGTCGACCGTTTGGGCCGGGACATCGGTACTCGGCTGACGAACTGTGACGCCGTCTTCACGGCGTGGGCGGAGAACATCGCCGCCGGCAACGCCTCGGCGGCGGCCACGTTCGAGCAGTGGAGGACGTCGACGACCGGGCACAACGAGAACATGCTGCGGTCGAACGTCACCCGCGCCGGCATCGGGCGGGCGTTCAACGCGGCCTCGACATTCGGCTGGTACTGGACGCTCGACCTCACGAACGGGTCGACCGGCACGTCCTCCCCGAGCAACACGTCGACGCCGCTCACCGGCGTGGTCGCCCCGACGCCGCCGCCCGACACCCAAGGCTCCCCGGGTGTGCGGCTGCCCCCCTCGACCGCCATCGACCTGCCGCCTCCGCCCGACGTCGGGCCCACGACGGGTGCCTCCCCGACGGCCGACGTTCCCGGAACGACGGACATCCCGAGCACGACGGACGGGGGCCGCACGGCGAACGTCCCGGTGAAGACCGACAGTCCCGATGTGGCCGAGGCCACCGACCCGGCAGCCTCCACTGAGGCGCCGGCCGTCCTGGCCAGCGTCTGCGCCATGCTCGAGGCGGTCGCCGTCGGAACCGGTGGCCAGGTGGCCGCTGTCCAGCAGGCGGTCGGCGGAACCCTCGGGCTCGCTCAGCTGCAGGCGGTGATCGCGCGGGTCGAGGAGGTCCGTAACCGCATCAGCGCCGACATCGACGCGGCGCGGGCCGCAGCCGGCTGCACCGGTCCGGTGACGGCCACTGTCGGCGAGCTCGACCTGATCACCGCGGCCACCGCCTCGTAGCGCCGACCACCCGCCACGGCGGCGGGTCAGTTGGCCAGGGCGTCGAGCACGTCGCTGGCCGCCACCTGGCGGTCGTCGGCGAACGGCGACGCCTGCGGGGGCCCGGCCCCGAGGGTGAAGCTCACCACCGAGTCGATGGCCGCCAGCAGCTCCCGCAACTCCCGGGGCGGCGGGAAGTACTCGTCCTCGTCGGTGACCGACACCAGCTCCACGCCGTTGACCGGCGCCAGGCGGGCGATCACCTCCCGGACCAGCTCCTCCGGCGCCGAGGCCCCGGCGGTGACCCCGACCGTGCCGGAGAGGTCGTCGGGGAGCTCGTCGGCCGCGTTGACCCGGTACACGGGGGCGTGGCTGGCCGCCCGGGCCACCTTCTCCAGGGCGACGGTGTTCGAGGAGTTGGCCGAGCCGATGACCACGATGGCGTCGGCCGACGAGGCGATCTCGGTGAGCGCCGACTGGCGGTTGGTGGTGGCGAAGCACAGGTCGCTGCGCGACGGCATCCACAGCTCCGGGAACCGCCGGCGGGTGGCGTCGAGGACGCCGGCCCAGTCGTGGTGACTGAGCGTGGTCTGGGCCAGCAGCGCCACCGGACCGCTCGGGTCGGGCAGGGCGTCGACGTCGCTGTCCGACTCGACCAGGTGGATGGCCTCCGGGGCCACGGCCATGGTGCCCACCGCCTCGTCGTGGCCCTCGTGGCCGACGTAGACGATCGAGTAGCCCTTCCCGGCCCGGACCTTGACCTCGTGGTGCACCTTGGTCACCAACGGGCACACGGCGTCGACCACGAACCCGCCCTTGCCGCGGGCCGCCTCCACCACCTCGGGAGCCGACCCGTGGGCGCTCAGCATGAGCGGAGCACCGTCGGGCACCTCCGACACGTCGTCGACGAACACCACACCGAGCCTGCGGAAGCGGTCGACGACGAGCTGGTTGTGGACGATCTCGTGGTAGCAGTACACGGGCGGCTGGAACACCCGGACCATCCAGGCCAGCGCCTTGATCGCCATCTCCACCCCGGCGCAGAAGCCCCGCGGCGCGGCCAGCAGAACGCGGTCGACGGCCATCACCCCGAGGCTACCGGCCCGCACGCCGTATCCTGTCAACATGTCACTTCCCCTGGTCGTCGCTGTCGCGCCCGGTTCGCCGGCCGCGCTGGCCGGGATCCAGCCCGGGGACGAGGTGGTGTCGCTCAACGGGCGGCGGCCCCGTGACGTCATCGAGTGGCGTCTCCTGGTCGACGAGCCCGACCTCGAGCTGGAGGTCCGACGCGGCGGGCTCGACATCGACGTGGCCGTGACCAAGACTGCGGGCCAGACGCTGGGGGCGGAGGTGAAGTCGGCCCTGTTCGACCAGGTGCGGACCTGCGACAACCACTGCGAGTTCTGCTTCATCCACCAGCTGCCGCCGGGTCTGCGCTCCAGCCTCTACGTCAAGGACGACGACTACCGGCTGTCGTTCCTCTACGGGAACTTCACCACCCTGACCCGGTTCACCGAGATCGACCTGGAGCGGGTGGTGACCGAGCGCCTGAGCCCGCTCAACGTCAGCATCCACGCCACCGACCCCGACGTCCGCGCCCGCATGCTTCGGAACCGTCGCGGCGCCACCAGCCTGCGGTGGCTGCGGGCCCTGCTCGACCACGGCATCGAGGTCCACGGCCAGGTGGTGGTGTGCCCCGGCGTCAACGACGGCGCCGTCCTCGACGACACCCTGGCCGGCATCCTCGACCAGTACCCCGAGCTGGCCACCGCCTGCGTGGTGCCGCTCGGGGTGAGCCGCTACTCCACGGAGGCGGCCATGCGGCCGCACACCGCCGACGAGTCCGCCGCCGTGGTCGACCTGGTCGAGGACTGGCAGGCCGTGTTCTCGTCCGTCCTGGGCCGTCGCCTGGTCTACGCCGCTGACGAGTACTACCTGCTCTCGGGCCGTCCGTTCCCGGCTCCGGAGGCCTACGAGGGCTTCTCCCAGCACGAGAACGGCGTCGGTATGGCCCGCTCCTTCGAGCTCGAGCTCCTGGGCGCCACCGACTCCGCCGTCGGCGTCCAGCCCGGCTTCTTCGCCTGGGTCGACGGGGCCCCGCCCGACGGCTACCGCGCCCTCAGGCGTCCCTCGGCCGCGCCCGCCCCCCGCCCAGGGGGCGAAATCGCCACCACGCCCGTGGCCGTCCTGACCGGCGAGTACGGGGCTCGGGTGCTCGAGCCGCTGCTCGACAAGTTGGGTCGCCCCGACGTGCGCGTCGTCCCCGTCGCCAACCGCTACTTCGGCGGCAACATCGGCGTCACCGGGCTCCTGGTGGGGGAGGACCTGGCCCGGACGCTGGCCGGCGAGCCCGAGGGCCATCGCTACCTCCTGCCCGACGTGTGCCTCTCCGGCGGACGGTTCCTCGACGGCTCGGGCCCCGACGACCTGCCTCGACCGGTGGAGGTCGTCGCGACCGACGGGATCTCGCTGCGCCGGGCCCTGCAGTCCTGATGGGCCCGAGCGGCCCCCTGAACGGGAGACAGGGCCCGAGCGGCCCCCTGAGCGGGAGACAGGGCCCGAGCGGCCAGCACGACCTCCCCGTCGTGGCCGTCGTCGGCCGGCCCAACGTGGGCAAGTCCACCCTGGTCAACCGCATCGTGGGCCGGCGGGAGGCGATCGTGGAGGAGCACCCCGGCGTCACCCGGGACCGCAAGGCGCTGGAGGCGGACTGGGCCGGGCGCGACTTCATGCTGGTGGACACCGGCGGGTGGTTGGCCGGTGGCGACGCCCTCGACGCCCAGGTCAGCGCCCAGGCCGAGAAGGCCATGAAGTCCGCCGACGTGATCCTGTTCGTCGTCGATGCCAGCGTGGGGGTCACCGAGGACGACGACCGGGTGGCCGGCGTCCTCCGCCGGTCCCGCCGGCCCGTGCTGGTCGCGGCGAACAAGGTCGACAGCGAGGGTCGGGAACCGGAGATGTGGAACTTCGCCCGTCTGGGCCTCGGCGACCCGGTCCCGGTCAGCGCCCTGCACGGGCGGGGCAGCGGCGATCTGCTCGACGCGGTGGTGGCCGCCCTTCCCCCCGAGGCGGCCGAGCCCGAACCCGCCCGCGAGGAGCCCGAGAACCGCGTCCCGGCGGTGGCCATCGTCGGGCGGCCGAACGTGGGCAAGTCCACCCTGTTCAACCGGCTCATCGGCGACGAGCGCTCCATCGTCCACGACGAGCCCGGCACCACCCGGGACACCATCGACACGGTGGTGGAGACGCCCGACGGACCCCTCAGGTTCGTGGACACGGCGGGCATGCGGCGCAAGAGCCGCATCGGCGAAGGGGCGGAGTACTACTCGCTGGTCCGGGCCCTTCAGGCCATCGACCAGGCCGACGCCGCCCTGCTGGTGATCGACGCCACCGAGGGGGTCACCCACCAGGACCAGCGCCTGGCCGAGCGCATCGACGTGGCCGGCACCGCCATCGTGGTGGTGCTGAACAAGTGGGAGCTCCTCGACCCCGAGGCCCGGGAGCAGGTCTCCATCGACGTGGCCGACCGGCTGGCGTTCTTGGCCTACGCCCCGGTGCTGAAGGTCAGCGCCCTCACCGGCAAGGGGGCCCACAAGCTGTTGCCCGCCCTGGCCCAGGCCATCGACGCCTACCACCGCCGGGTGCCGACGCGGGAGCTCAACGAGGTCGTCCAGGCGGCCCAGTCGTCACAGCCGGCACCGGGGGCTCGGGTGCTCTACGCCACCCAGGGCGCCACCGACCCCCCCACCTTCATCCTGTTCTCGAACCGGGCCCTGCCCGCGCCCTACGTCCGCTACCTGGAGCGCCGGATCCGGGAGCATTTCGGGTTCGGGCCCACCCCCCTGCGCCTCCGGGTCCGCCCCCGGGCGTCGTAGGCGTAGCATCTGCCCGGATGGTCGAGTACCCGCTGCTCGTACTGGTCGCGCTGGGGTGCACGGTGGCGGCCGTCATCTGGGGACGCTCCACCCTGCGCCTGGAGCGGTCCTGGCGGCGGATCCGGGAGGGCAGCGTCGCCGGCAGCTCCCAATCGGCCGACCTGGCCCGCTCCGCCTACCGCAAGGAGCTGCACACCACCCTCCTCTACGCCATCGCCGCGGTGACCTCGGCCATCGGCTCGCTGTCCAGCAACCCGTGGTTGAACGCTCCGTGGTTGTTGGTCTCCATTCCCATCGCCATGACCGTCATCTACGGGCGCCGGTTCCTCGAGGAGGCCGGCCTGATCGAGGAGCGGGCCAGCCTGGAACGGCGAGCGGAGGAGGTCCTGTCCCAGGAGCAGCTGGCCCCCCGGCAGTGGGCCGCCCGGTTGGCGCCGCTCGACCTGCCCGCGGTGGAGGGCTTCGAGGTGGGCCGGGTGTACGAGGCCGGTACCGGGCTCATGGCCGGCGACTTCTACGACGTCTGCCCGGCGGGCGGCCAGCGGCTGGCCGCGGTGATCGGCGACGTCTCCGGCCACGGGATCGGCCCGTCCATCACCGCCTTCCAGGTGAAGTACCTGCTCCGGGTCTTCCTGCGCCAGTACCGCGACCCGGCCCAGGCGCTCGAGGAGCTCAACGCGGTCATCTCGGCCCAGGGACAGCCCGACGAGTTCGTCTCGCTGTGCCTGGTCGTGTTCGACCAGGCCGCGGGCACCCTGCGCTACGCCTCGGCCGGACACCCGCCGGCCTGGCTCTGGCACGACGGGGAGGTGCGCCCCCTTCGGGCCACCGGGCCCTTGCTCACCCTGGACCCGAAGGGCACGTACGTGAGCCGGGAGGTGGCCCTCGACGCCGGCGACCTGCTCCTGCTCTACACCGACGGGCTGACCGAGGCCCGGGCCGGGGAGCAGCTCTTCGGGGAGGACCGCATCGCGTCGATGATCCGCCGCGACCCGGGCATGGGCGCCGATGTGCTGTGCAAGTCCCTGCTGGCTGCGGCCCGCGACTTCGCCACCGCGCCGCTGCGGGACGACGTGGCCATCCTGGCCATCCGCAAGGTCTGACCCTTGCCGTGGTGCGACGACTGCGGGCGTGACGCCGCGGTCGACCAGCTCACGGAGGAGCGGACGTGCCCGACCTGCGGCCGGGAGCTGCAGGTCCCCAAGGCGCCCTGGCACTTCAAGCTTCTCGTCGTGGCCACGGTGGTGTACCTGGGCTGGCGGGGATGGCAGGGCGTGGTGTGGTTGATCGACAAGCTCTGAGGCTCAGCCGCCCATGACGTAGACCGGCGTGCCGAACCCCACGTGGTGGGGCAGCCAGTCCGCCGCCCGCATGGGGATGCGGACACAGCCGTGGGACGCGGGGTGGCCCGGGACCGACAGCGATCCGTGGATGGCGTAGCCCCCGACGAAGTACTGGGAGTTGTACAGCCGGCCCAGCGGGCTGGTCTCCCAGCCACTGACGCGCCGGTAGATCGTGTACGACCCGGTCGGGGTCGGGGTGTCTGCGGTGCCCGACGAGACGGGCAGGACCCGCGCCAGCGAGTCCCCTTCGTAGACCATCAGGATCTGGCGGGTGAGGTCGATCTCCACCCGGTTGGCGCCGCCGCCCGGGTGCAGGGGCGACGGGGGGGCAGTGGTGGCCATGATGGTCGTGGCCACCGGATCGGTGAGCTGCCCCGTCCGCTCCATCCCGAACGCCTTCTGGAAGGCCATGACCGCGTGACTGGTGTCCTCGTCGACCGCGCCGTCGACCGGACCGGGGTCGAAGTGCAGCAGGTCCAGCTGGTGCTCGACCTGCAGCGCCGACGGGACGTCGGGCCCGGCGGGCGCGGCGGGCGCCGGCGTCGCCGGTGGGCTCGGCGTGAGGAGCGTCGTGAGGGGCTGCAGGTCGATGGGGCCGACCCTGGGATCGGCGAACGCCGGCGCAGCCAAGCCAAGGGGGGCGAGGGTGGCGGCTACGAGGACGGCCAGCTTCAACGTGCGGTTCGTCGTGAGCATGGACGCAGCCTTCCCCGCGACGGCCGCGGCTAGACTTGGGTGGTGCCCGGGCTGTGGCGCAGCTTGGTTAGCGCGCTTGACTGGGGGTCAAGAGGTCGGGAGTTCAAATCTCCCCAGCCCGACAACAGAAGAGCAGGTGAGGGGGCTCTTCGGAGCCCCCGATTCGCGTCAGTGGCTCGGAGCGGTCACAGGATGGTCACCAGACGGAGACCTGAGCCGGTCGTCGTACTCGTCCGTGATCGCCTTGGCAGCTGCATCGGCGGCGACGGCGATGTCCCGAACCTCGTGCAGCACCATCTGCGCTACGTCCTGCGAAACGGCGTCGGGGTCACTCTCCACGACCGCTAGAGCTCGACTTGCTTCAGCCAAGGCATTCGTTAGTGCCACGAGCCTGGGGTCTGTCCACTCTCCTCCAGCGCCAAGCGTGCTCGTCGCAGTCGGCACCTGCACCGGCACCGGCCCGCGGATAGCGCACGGCCCCCGGGATCCAACATCGACAACCTGCGATGCGATGCTACGGACGCCACCGATGGCCGGG
>JALYGL010000104.1 GCA_030777125.1 Actinomycetota bacterium | reverse complement strand
GGCGCGGCGGCCGGCGCTCGGCCCGCTCGTCGGGCACCACCCAGGGCTCGCTGGGCAAGATCGGCTCGAAGATCGCGGCCTCGGCGAAGGCGGCCGTCACCACGCAGCCGACGGCCAACGGCGATCCCACGCCGGACCATCCTCGGCCGCGATCGCGCCCGAGTACCGAGCCGGAGCGAACGTCACCCAGCCAGCGCTAGCAGGTCGGCGGCCGACACCGGCAGGACCGCGTTGTCCGCCCTCTGCCCGAGCGAGCCCTCGGCCACGGTCAGACACCCCGGAGGTGCAGCTGGCGGACCACGGACGACGTGCCGTGCGACGGCGAGTCCAGCTACTCGACGGTGATCTCGCCGTACATCCCCCGGGTGAAGTGCGGCGGGCCGCCGGCGACCTGGGGCGGGCCGCCCTGCGCCGCTTCCGCCGCCTTGAGGAACTCCGCCGGGTCGGCGCCGGTGGGGATGGAGCAGATCACCAGGTACCGGCCCTTCTCCGTCAGCTTCCCGTCGCCCAGGGCCTTGATCGGCTCGGCGTCCCCCGGCGGGTCGAACAGCACGAGGGCAGGCGGGCCCTGGAACAGCCCGCCCAACTCGTCCTCCGGAAGTTTCACCAGCTCGTCGGCCGAGCGACGCTCGTTGTCGGGCAGCCGCGACACCACCATCTCGTGCAGCTCCTTGTCGGACTCGTTCTTCAGGGTCAGGGTCGTCCCCGCCTTCACCGTCTTGGGCAGGTTCTCGAAGCGGTAGTCGGTCGCGGTGACCGTCTTGGTGTCGTCGCCGTCACCGCACGCCCCGCCCAACAGCGCCAGGACGACGACACCACCAGCCGCGGCCCACCGGAAGGTCGGCTTCTCCATGTTGGCTCCTCTCGGGCCCGCGATCGGCGGGCCTCGGCCGAAACCTACGACGGGGCCGGGGAGGCGGCCATGGTGCGGACCTCCCTTGTTACCTACGGCTGGCACCCTCTGTGACTAGGGTGCCGACCGTGGCCATCAGGCTCGTCCTGGCCGAGGACAACTACCTGCTCCGGGAAGGTGTGTGCCGGCTGATCGAGGCTCAGCCCGAGCTCGAGCTGCTGGCCGCGTGCGAGGACTACGACTCGCTGGTCGAGGCCATCGAGACCCACCGGCCCGACGTGGTGCTGACCGACATCCGTATGCCGCCGACGGGGACGAACGAAGGGATCCGGGCGGCCGAGCACCTGCGCCAGGCGCTGCCCGACGCCGGCGTGGTGGTGCTGAGCCAGTACGCCGATCCGCAATACGCGCTGGAGTTCCTCGAGCACGGGTCGAGGGGCCGTGGCTACCTGCTCAAGGAGCGGGTCTCGGACATCGACCAGCTCCTGGCCGCCATCCGGGAGGTGGCCCGGGGTGGGTCCGTGATCGACCCGAAGGTCATCGACGCGCTGGTGGCGGCCCGGTCGCGGGCCCCGTCGCCGCTGCGCGACCTCACCGTGCGCGAGGCCGAGGTCCTCTCGGAGATGGCCCAGGGCAAGAACAACGCCGCCATCGCCGCCGCCCTGGTCCTCTCGGAGCGGGCGGTCGAGAAGCACATCAACTCGCTGTTCTCCAAGCTCGGCCTGTCCGAGGAGCGGGACGTGAGCCGGCGCGTCAAGGCCGTCCTCCTCTTCCTGGCCGATCGGGGAGGCTGACCACACGATCGCGGCGGGTGCAGGCACGGTGTCGCGGCCGGGACGGTCGTGGAAGGATGGCCCTCGGATGGACAGCGCTGCCGTCTCCGTCCTGATCGTCGACGATCAGGCGCCCTTCCGTCGGGCCGCCGCGGCCGTGGTCAAGGTGACCGGCGGCTTCGACGTCGTCGGGGAGGCCGCCTCAGGGGAGGAGGCGGTCGAGTTGGTGGCCGAGCTGGCGCCGCAGCTCGTCCTCATGGACATCAACATGGGCGGCATAAACGGCATCGAGGCGGCCCGCCGCATCACCGGCGCCTGCCCCGACGTGGTGGTCGTCCTGCTGTCGACCTACCAGTCCGACGACCTCCCGGCCGACGCGGCCACGTCAGGCGCGGTGGCCTACGTCAACAAGGACGAGTTCGGGCCCCAGGTGCTCCAGGACGTCTGGGGCCGGCGCAACGGCGGCCGGCTGACGATCTAAGCGGCGTCGCTCACTCCGATCTCAGCACCGCCGAGGGGCGGGTACGGGCCGCCAGCCGGGTCGGCAGGGCGGCGACGAGGTTGGCCAGGAGGACCGCCCCCGCGACCAGGAGCACGAGTGCCATCACCGGCGTGACCGTCTGGGGCGGCACTCCCAGACCCTCGGCGAAGACCTGCCATGCCCACCGGCCCGCGGCCGCGCCCGGAGGGACGCCGACGGCCACCGCCACAACGGCGACGGTGGTCGACTGCCAGGCCACCGTGGCGGAGACCTGGCCCCGCTCGAAGCCGAGCACCTTGAGGATGGTCAGGTCGCGACTTCGTCGGCGCGCCGACGTGGCCAGGGTGTGGGCCAGCGTGGCCACGGCCAGGACGCCCAGGAGACCGGCCACGACCGACGGCAGGCCGCCGACCCGCTCCAGGTCGGCGAGGTCCGAGGGCTTCTCGGGCAGGTACAGATTGGCCCGAGGGTTCTGAGCCAGGTCGTTCACCAGGGCCGCGCCCGCCGGACCGGGTCGGAGCCGGAGGAGCACCACGGGAAGCGAGGGTACGCGGTCTCCGTGCGCCGGGCCCCGGCCAGAGCGGCGATGGTCGCGCCCCCCACCAGGCCGGCCAGGACGGCGAGCCCCAGCCATGCCCGCCACCGGGCCCGGGCCTCGGCCCGCAGCCTCAGCAGGGTCACGGACCGGCGTCCTCCCGCGCCCGCTCCGCCATGAGCCGGCCTCACTCCGCCCGCAGGACGTCGGCCGGACGGAGGGTGGCCGCCCGCCGGGCGGGGAGGGCGGCCATCACGTTG